>NZ_WPCD01000076.1:0-14954 GCF_009741955.1 Halogeometricum sp. CBA1124
GACGGCGGCGACGCCGGTGACGAGCAGCGACGCCGCGCCGCTCCCGGCGGTGACGCCGACCTGTTTCAGCCCCATGGCGAGGTTCGACCGGCCGGGGGGCGCTCCGGCGACGATGCCGCGGTTCGTGCCGGGCATCGCAACTGAGTACGCCACCCCGAGGAGCGCGCCGGCGACGAGCAACAGCGCGTAACTCGGCGCGAAGGAGACGCCGACGGTGGCCGCGGCGAGGGCGACGAGGCCGACGGCCATCACCGGCTTCTCGCCGTAGCCGTCCACGGCGGCACCGCTCGGGAACAGCGACACCGTGTAGCCGAGTAGCGCCGCGGTGAGGAAGACGCCGACCAGCGACTCCGTGAGACCGAACGACTCGCGGAGGAAGCCCGTCGCGGCGAAGATGCTGTAGTAACAGAGGCTGGCCGCCGTCTGCCACCCGGCGACGACGCCGACGGTCCGCCACGACCCCGACTCGCTCACGCGCACCTTCCAGTCGTCGCCCGCGCCCAGAGGCGTTCCCCTCTCACGGTGTCACTCGTGGTACGTCGGTGCGGCCGCTTCGACGACGGCGCAGGCCAGTTCCTCGAAGTCGGCGTTCTCGGGGACCACGTCCACGTCGATGCCGTGCGACGCGGCCGTCTCTCGCGTCGGCGGCCCGATGACGCGACGACGAGTCCGTTCAGTCCCTCGACGGCCTCCTCGCGCACGCCGCGTTCGGCGGCGGCGTCGAGGAAGTTCTCGACGGTCAAAGAGGAGGAGAAGCAGACGCCCTCCAACTCGCCGCCGGCGGCCATCACCGTCGACTGTCCCGCGCCCTCGGGACGGACGAGTCGGTACAGCACCGTCTCGTGGACGTCCGCGCCCGCCTCGCGCAGACCGTCGGTGAGCACGTCGCTGCCGTGGTCGCTCCGGGCGACTTCCACCGTCGCGCCCGCCACCTCGTCTCGCAGGCGTTCGACCAGTCCCGCCGAGGTGTACTCCGCGGGGACGACGTCGACGGTCCACCCGGCGTCGCGGGCGGCGTCGGCCGTCGCGGGACCGATGCAGACCAGCGCGGCGTCGCCGGGGTCCCATCCCGACTCGGCGAGCAGTTCGACGCCCGTCTTGCTCGTGAGGACGACGTACGCGCCCGGTTCGGGCGTCGCGCCGGTCGGTTCGACGGCGAGCATCGGGTCGGGGACGGGCGTCGCGCCCAGCGAGTCCAGCAGTTCGACGGCGTCGGCCATCCGGTCGTCGTCCGGGCGGAAGACGGCCACGCGGACCTGCCTGGCTCACTCCGTCTCCCCCCTCGCCCTCGGGCGTCGACGCCGCGTCCGGCGAGTCCAGTTCGCCCGTCCGATTTCGGAGGAACTCGACCACGCGTTCGCGCGTCGCGGCCACCTCGCCGACGACGGTGACGGCCGGCGGCTCTACCTCCGCCTCGTCGCGGACGCCGACGATGGTCTCTAAGGTGCCGGTGGCGACGCGCATCTCGGGCCACGTCGCGCGTTCGACCAGTGCCACGGGCGTCTCGGGGTCCATCCCGGCGTCCCGGAGCGCGGCGGTGTAGTCCGGCAGTTTCCCGACGCCCATCAGGACGACGAGGGTGCCGCCCGTGGCCGCCAGCGCCTCCCAGTTCACCGCGGACTCCTCCTTCGTCGGGTCCTCGTGGCCCGTGACGAACGAGACGGAGGAGGCGTGGTCGCGGTGGGTGACGGGGATGCCCGCCGTCCCCGGTCCGCCGATGGCCGACGTGATTCCGGGCACCACCTCGAACGGGATTCCCTCGCCGGCGAGGTGTTCCATCTCCTCGCCGCCGCGGCCGAAGACGAACGGGTCGCCGCCCTTCAGGCGGACGACGGTCTTGCCCTCGCGGGCGAGTTCGACCAGTCGCTTGTTCGTGTACTCCTGCGGCGTCCACTCGCCGCCGGCGCGCTTGCCCACGTCCTCCCGTTTCTCCTCCGGGATGCGCTCCAGAATCTCCGGGCCGGGGAGCTTGTCGTGCAGCACCACGTCCGCCGTCTCCAGCAGACGCGCGGCCTTCACCGTCATCAGGTCCGGGTCGCCCGGACCGCTGCCGACGAGGTAGACGGTGCCGACGGCCGTCACGCCCCGTCCACCTCGCCGTCGGCGTCGAGTTCGCTTCGCTCGTCGTCCGTCTCGGTGCGTGCCCCACCGCCGACGCTGTCGCGTCCGCGTCGTCCCGCGCCGCGGCGATGAGGTCGGCCGCACCCCGGTCGGCCAGCGAGTCGGCGAACTCGGCGGCCGCGTTCGCGTGGTCGCGCACCGGCAGGTCGCGACTCGCCTTCACCTCCTCGGTGCCGTCGGCCGAGAGGACGCGCGCGGTGACGTGGACGTACTCGCCCTGCAGTTTCGCGTGGACGCCGATGGGGGCGATACATCCGCCGCCGAGTTCCGCGAGGACGGTCCGCTCGACGGTGGTCGTCACGCGCGTCCGCGGGTCGTCCAGCGCCTCGCGTATCCGGTCTAACTGCTCGTGGTCGCTTCGGGTGGTGACGGCGATAGCGCCCTGTCCGGGCGAGGGGACGAACTCCGTCGGGGGGAGGCGTTCGTACTCGACGCGGTGGTCCTTGTACGCCGCCCAGTTTTCGCTCTCGAAGTCGGGGTGGAACCCGACTCCTTCCATGGGGAAGTCGTCCGGAATCTGGTCGACGATGCGGACGTGCGCGGACTCCTCGCTGTCGGATGTGATGCGGAACTTGATTGCGGGTACCGGGAACTCGTCGGCGACGAACGACTTCTCCACCTGAACGTCTCCGTTCGAGACGTACACCGGCCCCCCAACGTCGGACTCACGACTCATGTCGGTTCTTACCGAAAGGGGTGACATAAAACAACCGGGGAAAATATGATATTTGAGAAAGGGATGCTCCGCGCCGTCGACTACAGTTCGACCCGGTCGCCTATCTCGACCACTTCGAGGTGCTTCGGATACTCGTAACTCTTCGCGTGGTGGTGGAGCACCGTCGGGTCGGCGGTCATGCCCTTCCACATGTCCCAGTGACTCGGGAGGAAGCGGTCGAACTGGAGGTCTGAAGCCGCCTTCACGGCCTCGTTCTCCGTCGAGTACCACTTCGTGCGGACCGGTTCGCCCGTCTCCTTGTCGTCGATGTTGCCGACGGCGCCGAACGCGAGGACGCCCAGGTCGATGTCGTACGCCTCCCCCAGCGTCTCGAACTCGTCGGACGGCTTGGTGTCGCCGCCGTGGAAGAACGTGCCCGACTCGTGTTCGACGACGTAGGACACCGGGTGCGTCGAGTCGGGGTCGTGCGCGTGTTCGACGTGAATCGTGAACTCGCCCACCTCGAACGTGTCGCCCTCCGCGACTTCGGTGAACTGCCCCTCCTCGACGTCGTAGTCGTCCGTCCACGCCTCGTCCTCGAAGACCACGTCGAGGGAGTCGTCGGGGGCGTAGAACTGCGCGCCCGTCGATTCGAGGATGGGCGCTTGACTCGGCCCGTGGACGTGGTCCGTGTGCTCGTGCGTCGCGAGGACGGCGTCCATCTCGGTCACGTCGGCGGGGTCGAACGGCACCGGTATCATCCGGACGGTGCGCGGCGGGTCGCCGTGGCCGACGTACGGGTCGATGGCGAGCGTCGTCCCGTCGCTACCCTTCAGGAAGAAGCCGTTACAGCCGAGGTACCAGATGGACACCGTGTCCGGCGACGCGTCTTCGACCGCGCGCGGGAGCCAATCGCTCCAGTCGCTCACACTCATGTCGGTGGCTGCGTCCGGGCGGAGGCTAAGTGTTGCGGACCGGACGAACCGCCCCCCAATCGGCACGAACACTCATGTGCGACGAGTGCGAACGTCGATGCGCCAGTGAGACCGACAGTAGTGTCAGTTCACAGTCGGGTTCGGGCGCCGGACCGTCTCGGAGCGGTAACTGTGCCCAACGAACGCAACGTTCGTTGTTGGTAGTACCTCTATAACCGAGAAGTGTCTAAATAATCTACCTACCACTACCGGTTAGCAAACCAATACCCGGCACAAGCTATTTATTCTTCACCCGTGTCGTTCGTCGTGTAATGTCAGTTCATCATAGACAGACCGCCGACTTCTCGGAGATGGACGCGACGATGCGCTTACTCGGGTCGTGGGACCCCGAACCCCCGGCCACCGACCTCGACTGAGCGCGTTCGGTCGGCGACGCCCGCCCCCGCTCTCGAACCGCCCCCGCACAGACGCCGCATTCGCGGCACGTGCCGACGAACTCGGCCGTCGGTTTTTCGACTCGGTCGAACGAAACACGTACCAGCGACGCCGCCGACCCGACAGCCATGCGAATCAGTATCATCGGCGGCGGCACCGTCGCGGACGATGCCCGAGAGACGGCGGCCCAAACGGGTCGCGTCGTGGCCCGGCGAGGACACACCGTCGTCTGCGGCGGCCTCGGCGGCGTCATGGAGGCGGCTTGTCGCGGCGCGAAGGCGGCCGGCGGCGACACCATCGGCATCCTCCCGACGGACCGCCGCGCCGACGCCAACGACTACGTCGACACCCCCATCGCGACGGGCCTCGGCCACGGCCGAAACGCGCTGGTCGTCATGAACGGCGACGCCGCGGTGGCCATCGACGGTGCCGGCGGCACCCTCTCGGAAATCGGGTTCTCGCTCGTCTTCGACCGACCCATCGCGGGGTTGGGGACCCACGAGGTGCGCGGCGTCGAGGCGTGCGAGACGCCCGCTGAAGCGGTCGAGTACGTCGAGAGCGCGGTCGACGGCTGAGCGAACGCGGTCCGGGAGCGAGCGTCTTCGGTTCTGGCCGCTGACACCACGAACGACGGAACCGAGACCCGAACCGAACGAAACGGTGACGGAGACGGCAGAAACGTCGCGAGAACTAGCGCGCCGCGGGCGTCAGCCCCGCCGTCGCTCCCAGACGCGCGCCGCGATGGCGCCCATGCCGAACGTCCCGAGGACGAAGTTCGTGAGGTCGCTGACGACGGGAATCGCCGTCAGCAGGGCGACGACGACGGCGCCGACGGCGACGCTGGTCCACAGCGACGACCCCTCGGACCACCCGGTGGCGACGGCACCGACGGTCACCGTCGCGAGGACGTTCGCGACGAGGCCGACGATGGCGAGGAGGAACGCGCCGGGGACGAGGACGACGAGGCCGATGATGGTGATGGCGAGCAGAACCGCCACGACGAGAGTCGCTATCAGCGTCGCGATGCCGAAGACGAACGACTCGACCGGTTCCGAGCGGATGCGCCGGACGATGGCTTCGGAGTAGTCCGGGGCGACGCCGACGACGATGGCTCCGAGGACGAGGTTGACGGCCAGTCCGGCGACGAAGGCGAGGACGGGGCCGTAGACGGGTCGGCGCGGCGTGTCGGGAATCGACTGGGCGGCCGCCGGGTCGGCGACGAGGCAGCCGAGTCCGACCGCGAGAGCGGCCGTGAGCGTCACTATCGAGCGTCTGTGTGTACTGGAGGGCACAGACGGAGAGACCGCAGAGGGAGATAAAGAGCTTGTGGAGCTCTCAGCGAGCTACCAGGTGCCGTGGAACGTGTCGAACTCCAGCGCGTCGAGGGGTTCGTCGCCGACGGCGATGCGGTACTCCTGCGGCGTCAGCATCGGCTTGTGGAAGCGCGGACCGTCGTCGGTGGTGATGCGCGGACAGCCGGTGTTGACGAACGCGTCCATGTCGAAGTTGCGGAGGCGGTCCGGCGTCACCTCGTCCATCGTGATGAGGTAGGCGTCGTCGTTGTCCGCGATTATCTGCTCGGCTATCTCCATGCGGCCCTGACCGATCTTCGTGCAGAAGATGACGCCCCACTTTTCGGCGTCCATCGCCTTGTGGACGGAGGCGTAGCGCTGCTTCATGAACTTCTCCGTGTCGGCGATGGTGACGACGTTGTTCACGGGGTCGGCGATGACCACCTTCTTGTCGGGGTGTTCCATCGCCAGTCCGAGCGGGTGGAACTTCCCGCCGCCGACGTACAGCACCTGGTCGGCGTCGATGTCGGCGGAGGCGTAGTTGCAGCCGAGCACCTGCCCCTCGTGGGAGAGTCGGTCGTCGCCGCGGCGCGTGTGCACGTCGTAACCGCGCTCTTCGAGCCAGTCGCACATGTCCTCGAAGCGGTTCATGTGCTGGGCTGTCGTCACCAGTCCCACCTCGTCGCCCTCCAGTTCCGCCAGCGACTCCTCGAGGATGGGGAACGGGTCGACGTTCGAGAACAGCGGGACGTAGATTATCTTGTCGGACTCCTTCATCGGCGAGTGCCCGAAGTGGACGAACACGTCCGTCCGGCGCATCAGGTAGGTGTCGAGGTCGCAGGCGCCGTAACAGGGCTGGCCCGACAGCATGAACGTCACGTCGTCGTCGCACAGGGCGCGCAGGTCGTCTGCGACCGCCGGGCCGCGGCGCTTCAGTCCCTCGGGGAACTGCAGGCCGACGCGACTCGCGTCGCGCTCTTCGACTTCCTCGACGATTCGCTCGAGTTCGTAGTCCCACTCGCGGTCGTGCCGCAACGACATCCCGGTGTTTCTGAGGTCCCCCTCCGACGTCGCGTCTGACTCATTGCACCTCTCTTGCGAGTCGGGAGGGATAACGTCGGCGGTTCCACCCCTCCGCGGCCCGTTCGGAGACGTGTGCGGCGGACGCAGGACTCGCGACAGTTTATATCGTGGTAGGAAGTACCATAGTGTATGTCGTCAGAAGAACACGAACACGAGGGGGAGCACGAACACGAGGACGAGGAAGCGCTCACCGAGTGTCCCGAGTGCGGGGCGGAGATAACGGGCGAGGAGAGCCTCGAATCGAAGACGGTGCCCGAACTGCGCGTCGACTCCGGGTCGGTGTACGCCAAGGGCAAGAACGACCTCTGGCTGTGTAAGGGCTGCCGCGCGACGCTCGGCGTCAAGTTGCGGGAGCGCTAACCCGAACCACCGCCCGCCGACGGCGAACGGCGTCTCGACGCGGACGGAGTCAGTCCGGCGCGGACGTCGTCGCGTTCGCAGTCGTCCGACTCTCGGTCGCCGGCTCCGTCGCCGTTCCGGTCCCGCCGGTTGCCGCGTTCTCCGTCGTCTCGTTCTCCGTCGTCGCGTTCTCCACCGTCGCGTTCTCCACCGTCGCGTTTTCGGCCGCCCCGTCAGCGGTCGTCGAACCGGACACGGGCACGCCCGCCGCCGCGTCGGGGGCCGTCGCGTTCACCGCGCGGTCGTACCACCGGGGGGCGCGAGACGGTCACCGCGTCCATCGACGCGTACTCCATCCGGTAAGACACCTCTCGCGTCTCGTCGCCGACGGTCCGGTCGTAGGAGACGACGAGCACCGACACGAAGCCGTCGGACCCGACGGACGCCTCGGCCCGGTAGTCGCTCACGTTCGCCGCGCGCGGAATCGACTCCGGCGTGCCGGTGGCGACGACGCGGAACGGGTAGCGAGTGTCGTCCACGCGCGTGACGCGGGTCCGGGAGGCGTCAGGTATCGCTCGACGGCCGACGACGCCCGTTGCTCGAACAGACCGTGACCGTTCTCGTCTATCCGGACGGGGTACCGGTAGAACGACTCGTTCCGCCCGTCGACCCGGACGAATATCTGCTCGCCGTCGGCGTAGGCGGTGTACTGGACCAGTTCGTCGCCGTCGTCGTCGGTGTCGGTCGCGGGCGTCTCACCGGACCTCGACTCCGCCGCCCGGTCGCGGGCGTAGCCGGTGACCGTGTAGCGGAAGTGCCGGGGGTCCTCCACCTCCGCCTGTTGCCAGACGCCGCGCCAGACGCGCCCGCTCCAGTCTTCGGTTCCCGACTGCCTGAGGACGATGCGGTACGAGCGCCCGGCGACGGCGTCGGCGTGCGCGTCGGCCAGCGTCTCGGCGTCCGTCACACCCGTCGCGCCGATTCCCGGCGGGAACAGCGTCGTCTCCGCGCCGTCGTCGGTGGGGACGGACGCGCCGACGACGACGGGGCCGGACTCGGCCTGCGCGGCGTCGTTCGCCGCCGGCGAGACGCCCGGGCCGAACGGCCCGAGAAGCGCCGCGACGACGAGTGCGACGATGACGACGGCGGCGACGCTGGCCGCCGACACGTCGCCGACCCGGCGAGGGTGCCGTCGTCGTCGTTCCCGGGGACCGGCCCGGCGACGACCGGTGACGCGTCGAAGTGCGTCGCGAACAGTCGCTCGGCGTCCCGTCGGTCGATACCGTAGAGCGCCAGGTTCCTGAGGTCCGCGGGACCGACGAGCGTCAGTCCCTCGCGGGCGGCCAGTCGGTCGATGCGCGGCGTCGGACGCGCCGCGACGACAGCGTCCGCGTCGGCGGGGACGCGCGGGTTCCTGAGTCGCCACGCGCTTGCGACGGGTGCCAGCACGCGCCCCTCGTCGGCGAGGACGACGGCGCCGTCGTCGCGGACGGTCACCGCTCGGCCCCGACTGGCGTACAGGTCCGTGACGAACGCCGTGAACGCGTCTTCGCCGAGGCGGCGGAGCCACCCCTCGACGTCCGCACCGGGACGGCTGGCATGTGCTCACGTAGCACGCCGAGCGCAACGACTCTTTCCCCTCTCGACGGGCGCGCGTCACCGCCGACCGGGACGGGCGGGTGTCGCGTCCCGGGAACGGTCTGCCAGTCGTCCCGGGGACGGTCTGTCAGTCCACCCCGAACGGTCGGTCAATCCATCTGCGTATGGCCGGTCAATCCAGATGCGCCGGGCGGCAGGCGAAGTGACGGCTGCGATTGTCCGCGACGTACCGGTACACGCGGCGGCCGACCGACTGGACGGGTCCGCGAGCCATCAGCCACGCCAGCGGGTGAAACAGGCGGTTCTGTCCGAGCAGTTCTCGGAAGGCGTCGTAGCCCTCGTAGGTGTCGGCGCCGTCGAACACGAACATCGCGCGCTCGAAGTCGACGCCCGGTCGGGCCGCGTACTCGTCGGGCGCGTCGTACTGCGTGTAGAAGGTGACCGAGTCCGTCACGTCCAGCAGTTTGACGGGGTACAGCGACCGCGCGCAGAACAGGCAGTGCTCGTCGAAGACGAGGTCGAGGTCCCGGTCGACCGCGAGTCGGGCGTAGGCGCGGTCGAAGGCGGCGAACAGCGCCAGGAAGAACAGGTTGTCGACGAAGAAGATTCCCAGCAACACCACGTTCGACAGGGTGAAGGCGACGAGACCGAGGACGAACGGCGTGACGGAGAGGCCGGCGAGGACCGCGGCGAGGAACCCGAGTTCGAGGACGAGCGTCCCGATTCCTCCAAGGACGCCCAGAAGGGGGTAGTCGACGACGGCCAACTGGACGTCGTGCCAGGGGTAGACGTAGGACCGGACGAGGACGAGTCGGGCCAGGTTGTCGGGGGCGACGAAGCCGAGTCCGCCGCCGTCGACGACCTTGCTCACGCCGGTGCTGAAGAACAGCAGCGCGAGCGTCAGCAGCGCGTACTTCAGCGCCGGCATCCGGTACCGGCGGTCGTCCTCGGACTGCAGGAGGTCGACGAGCGAGTCGAGCGAGCGGGTCCGAACCGCTCGAAGCCCGTCCACCGAGAGCGCGTCGTCGTCGGGGTACAGGGCGAAGAACAGCAGGAGCACCGAGCCGATGAACAGGCTGTCGACCTCGCCGGTGTTGACGAGCGTCGAGCGGACGGTGGCGAGGTGGGCGAGCAGGAACGAACTCGCCACGCCGGTGACGCGAAGCCGGTAGCCGACGACCACGAGCAGCACCAGTCCGACGAGGAGCCACTTCTCGACGGTGAGCAGCCAAGGCATCCCGGTCGGAATCGCCCACTCGTACCGCGGGTTCGCCATCGCGCGGAACGGCACGTCCAGCACGCCGGCCCAGTCGTACCAGACCGTCTTCCAGACGAGCCAGCAGCCCAGCAGCAACCGACCCGCGGCGAGGTTGAGCGGCGAGGAGCGGCCGTCGTCGTCGAAGTAGTTGACGAACATCAGACGCTCACCCCCGACGGGGCGAGACTGCTCCGGTTCCCCGACCCGGTTCGGTTCATCGAGCGCGTGGGAGCCGAGCGGTTCGACGGCGGCGCCGGTGCGGCCTCACCGGAGGGGAACGACTCGAACACCAGCGTCTCGTCGTAGCGGACCACTTCCGTCCCGTCCGGCGAGGTGACGAACGTCATCTCGTACATCCGCACCCCCACGAACCGGTCGTAGCCCTCGAGTAACGACGGCGTCCACACGCTCGTCAGCCCGTGGTGGGGGAATCGCAACGCGTCCGTCTGCCCGCTGGCCACCTCGGCCCGGTACGCCCGCGCCTGCCGGAGGAGGTGCCGCGCCGCGGCCTCGTCGCCCGTGTCGCTGTCGTCGCTCCGTATCTGCCGAATCATCGGCCCGGTCGACACCGCGTCGAACTCGAGCGTCATGCGGTCGTCCATCTTCACCTCGTTGCCGGACGCGTCGACGATGCGTATCTCCGTGTACGTCTCCACCTCGGAGGTCGGTTCCGAGAAGTGACCCCACGAGACGAACGGGAGCGGCGCCATCGGGACGACGAAGTTGACTACGACCAGTCCGGCGAAGAAGCACCCGACGAACGCCTGCCGCGAACGCCACCTGTCGCCGAGGGCGACGGCGGCGGCCCCGGCGAGGAAGAAGCCGAAGAAGACGCCGGGCAGGATGTACGACGCGTACGGGCGGAGGAGGACGACCAGTTCGGCCGGGGAGACCCACAGCGGGGTCGGCGGCGGACTCGTCACGGGCACCCCCCCGTCGCGGTACTCGCCGCGATGTTCGGTCGTCGGTGCCGTTCGTCGCCCCGGTCTGTCGTGTCGCCGCTCCCACACCCAGTCATGCTCGTTGAGACGGAATCACACTCTCCCTACATTGGTACTGTCCGTATAACTGACCTATAATCGGACGATACAGTCACTGGTGTCTCCCGCACCGCCCCGCTCCGTCACGCCGGCGCGTCCGACCCGGGCGGCGGTACGCGCGGCGGCGCGACCGACGCGCGACCGTTCCGCCTCCGGCAAGTTCAAACGAATCGGCTCCTAACACCGTCTATGAGCATCCAGACGGACCGACTCGACGAACTCGGGCAGGAACTCGGCGAGGCCATCGCGGCGACGCCCGAGTACGAGGCGTTCGAGGAGGCGAAGGCGGCCGTCGAGAACGACGAGGAGATACAGGCGGAGATTCGGGAGTTCCAGCGTCTCCGCGAGGAGTTCATGATGGCGCGCCAGACGGGGGAGGCGACGCAGGAAGCCCTCCAGAAGGTCCAGTCCGCACAGCAGGACCTGCACTCGAAGCCGGTGATGGCGGAGTATCTCGAGGCGCAGGCGGACCTGCAGGAACGACTCGAAGCCGTCAACGAGGCCATCTCCGAACCGCTCGCCGTCGACTTCGGCGGCGAGGCCGGCGGTTGCTGTCAGGACTGAACCGGGCGCGCTCGACGCGGCCACGACTTTTTGTACGGTGAGGGGACCAGACGCCCCATGCTCGCGATAGCCGGCGGCAAGGGCGGGTGCGGGAAGACGACGACGACGCTCGGACTCGCCGCCGCCCTCGACGGTGCCACCGCCGTCGTCGACGCCGACACGGACATGCCGAACCTCCACGCCCTCGCGGGCGTCCGCGCGACGCCCCCTCGGACCGTCGCGGACACCCCACCCCGACGACGAGAGCGTAACCGTCTACCCGGCCCCGCCGACCGGGGACGAGGGACGCGAGGCGCGTTCGCGAGACGCCGAGGCGCGCCTGCGACGCCTCCGGGACGTGCCGACTGAGGCGACGTTGCTCGACTGTCCCGCCGGTGCGGGCCCGGACGCCGCCGCCCCCCCTCCGCGAGGCGGACGCCGCACTCGTGGTGACGCCGCCGTGCGCGCCCGCCCTGCGCGACACGGTGAAGACCGTCGCGATGGCCGACGCCCTCGGCACGCGCGTCGCCGGCGCCGTCCTCGTCCGGTCGCGCGTCGTCCCCTCGGGCGTCGAATCGCTGCTCGGCTGTCCGGTCCTCGGTACCGTCCCGCCCGCGGACCCGCCCGTCCTCGATGCCGACGCCGTGCGTCGCGCCTACCGGAACGTGGCAGAAAATTTACAGGCTAGCAAAGAGCTATGAACCCTGACAGTCATACTCTCTGTCGTGTCGGACAGACTCTCGACTGGCATCACGGTTCTCGACCGAGAACTGGGCGGCGGCCTCCCGGCGGGGAGCATCGTCTACCTCGACGCGGACCCCGCGAGCCAGTCGGAACTGTTCCTCTACGAACTCACCGCCGTCCGCGGGACGCTGTACCTCACGACGCTCCGGTCCGACCAGGCGGTGCGGGACGCCATCGACCGGACGCTGGGACGGGCGGGGTCGCCAACCGTACGCAGCGTGGGCGGCGAAGCGCCTCTGGACGTGGCGAATCGCCTCGTCCACGACCTGCCGGAACGGGCGAACCTCGTCGTCGACGTCGTCGACGTGCTGGAGGCGTCCGACGCCGTCCGGTATCGTGCGTTCCTGAACGACCTGCAGACGCACATGGTCAACACGGGTGGACTCGCCATCCTCCACGGCATGAAGGGCGAGGACCCCTCCAACCGGAAGTACACCAAACACATGGCGGACGTGGTGTTCGACCTCCGGACCGCCGTCGACGGCGCGGAGATAGAGAACCGCCTCGCCGTCCCGAAGTTCCGCGGCGGCCGCGCCCCCGAGGAGACCATCAAACTCCGCCTCGCGGACGAAGTCGCCGTGGACACCAGCAGGGACATCGCCTGACCCGTCGGCCGCCGCCTACACCGCGTAGTAGAGTATCGTTCCGAGCGTCACCGCGAGCGTCAGCGCCGACCAGTTCCGCACGGTGTCGAACGCCCCGAGGTCGAGGCGGCGCGTGAACACGGCGGCGAAGTACGGGACGAGAGGAAGCAGGCGGACGACGTACGGCGCGTCGCGGGCGAGGACGAACCGGAGGACGAGCGTCAACCCGACCGTACACGCCGCGGCGACGGCGGCCACCTTCAGGTCGTCGGGCACTGCGAGCGTCGCGGCCGAGTCGTCGGACATCGCTGTCGGGTCAGTCGTCGCGACCGGCAAAAGAATGCGTGGATTCGCCCGCGGGGAGTTACTCTTCGTCGCCTTCGAGTTCTTCGACGAGTTCGTCGGCGTCGACGTCGACGTCCTCGATGGCTTCCTCGATGTCCTCGGCGTCGGCGCCGCCCGCGCCGCCCATGCCGCCCATCATACCGCCCATGCCGCCCATCATGCCGCCCATGCCCTCGATGGTCTCCTGGACGATGACGCGGTCGAGGTCCAGACGGTCCATGAGGTCCTGCGCAATCTGCTGCTTCGAGAACATCCACTGCTGGTTCATCGTCATCTGCTGGGTGGCCTCGATGTACAGCGTCTCCTTCTCGACGGTGACCGTCTCCGTCTCGGGTTCGGAGTCGTCGTCCTCGTCGTCGGACTCGACGACCTGCTCTTCTTCGACCTCGTCCGTCTGGATCCAGACCTCGGGTACCTGCTGGAGGTACATCCCGAGCAGACCGCCGGCCTGCTCCTCGCGGTCCTCGACGAGTTCGAGAATCTCGTACTCGTACTCGAGGTCCTCGCCGGCGAGGGGGGTGGTTGAAGTTGACGCGGGCGCGGCCGCCGATGATGGTCTCGACGCGGCCCTGGTCGCCGTCGACCTGCACCTGCGCGCCGGGGTAGCGGTCGTCCTCGTCGATCTTGTTCGCGCTGACCGTGCGAACCTCGTCGTCGTCGAACTCGCCGAACGCCTCGGCGGCGGGGATGTCGACCGTGCCCGTGTCGCCGACTTCGGCGCCGATCAGTCGTCGTCCACCGACTCGAAGATGTGGCCCGCACCGACGATGATGGTTCGCGGTTCGAACTCGTACTCGTCGGTGTCTATCTCGGCCTCTTCGGCCACCGCTTCGTCGGTCGTGTCGACGACGGTGTCGTCTTCGACCGTCCGGACCGTGTAGGCGAGTCGGACGAAGTCGCCGTCCTGAATTCCGCCCTCGGTCTCCTCCTCGGCGACCTCTTCTTCGACGTCCTCCGTTGCATCGGCGTCTGCCTGCTCTTCGGCTTCCGCCTGCTGTTCGTCACTCATACGCGGTACATCTCTCGTGCGACCCTTAAGAATCACGTTTCGCCGATTGCCGATCCGGCCGAGTTCTGGCGGATCGAACGCCCGTTTCCGAGCCGCTACCGCCCGCCCACCGCGTTCGAGTCCCGGTGTGCGACGAGCGAACGGTTTATGATGGATACCGAACAATCGTTCGTGATAGGTGAGTGTTGACATGGCGCAAGAATCGCTGGTGGTCAGCTTCGTACTCGGGGTCGCGCTGATAGCCGCCGTCGTCGCCCTCACGGGCCGGGGGTGGCGGCAGTACTCCGTCGCCGGCGGGTCGACGACGGGCGGGGGTCGGTCGGTGGTGAGTCGCGGCGCGGACAGTCCGATGGTGTGGACCGTCGCGTTCCTCGTCGCCGCCCTCGCGTTCGGCGGCGCGACCGTCCTGTTCGTCGGCGGCGCGGAGGTGTCGGGGATGGCCGCCCTCGGCGGCGGCTTCCTCCTCGCGGCGACGATACTCGTGTTCGCGTCCTACGTCTTCTACGGGACGTTCGTCTCCGCGCGGAACCGCGGACTGAAGAACGCGCAGGCCGCCCTCCTCGGCGCGTGGGCCATCGGGTCGCTGTTCGTCCTCGCCGTCGCCCTCAAACTGTTCGGAGCGTTCTGACGCGCCGGCACGCCGATGTCTCGCCCCCTCGTTCGCGCGCTCCGCCTCTGCGCCGTCGTCCTCGGAGCGGCGACGCTCTCCCGCCCGGTGGTGGCGCACGCCGGGTCCCTCGCCGGGTCGCTTCGCACGGTGCCGGCGCCGTTCTGGCTGGTCCTCCTCTCCGGCGGCGGCGTCGTCGGCGTCTCATTTCTGTTCTCCAGTTTCGTCACCGACACCGAGACGCTCGACGCGTCGCGGCGCGTCGCCTGCGACTCGGACTCACCGCCGTCGCCGACCGACTCCGCCCGGTCGTTCGCTGGGCGGGCGTCGCCGTCCTCGCGGGCGCGTCGTCCTCTTCCCCGGCG
>NZ_WPCD01000042.1:0-20074 GCF_009741955.1 Halogeometricum sp. CBA1124
CCGGCGGAGTTCGCTGAGTAGCGGCGCCGCGCGTCGAGAACGGCACTCCGCGCCGTCACCACGAACAACCGAGCGTCGTCGACCGCAGTTCCGACGCCACGCCGTCGGGCCGAACGACGGCCGCGGTGGTCGAGTCGTTGCAGTCGAACGCCGACCGGTCGACGTCGACGGTCCGCCGACGCCGTCCGCCGCGAGGCTGAACCGGTAGCGGCCGGGGTCGTCGAGTCGGTAGGCGACGCGGCGTCCCGGGTCGAGTTCGAACGTCCGCGAGGTGACACTCCGCCACGACCCGAACCGGCGTCGGGACAGCGCGACCGATATCTCGCGGGTCGCGTCGAACCCGTTGGCGACGAACACCGCGTGCGGGCCGTCTCGCAGACCGTCGTCTATCGGCGTCCGACGGCCGACGGCGAACGCCGCCGTCTTCGGACCGTCGGCGTCGGAGACGAAGTGGCCGTCGGAGACGGCGGCGGGGGCGAGTCGCGCCACGGGCGTCGGAGCGAGTTCGGCGACGGCGACGCCGCCGACACCGACGCCGAAGGCTCCCGCCAGAGCGACCAGTACTCGCCGCCTCGTCGGTCCAGTCACGCTCGTGCGTTTCGGCACGCGAACAAGTATTTTCCGCAGAATGTAGCATTCCGCTACCGGTTCTCACGTCGGCGCGCGTCGCGGACCGACCGCCTCGGCTCGTCCATATAAGTGCCGTCCCGACGACCCACGGATATGTCACGGGACGACTCGACACACCTCCACGAACACACGACGACCACCGCGGCGGACAGACTCGACGCCGCCGCCGTCGCCCTCCTGCCGACGGGCGCGATAGAGCAGCACGGGCCCGCCCTCCCGTTGGGTACGGACTACCTCGCCGCCCGCGCCGTCGCCGACGCGGTGGACCGGTCGGACGTGGTCGTCCTGCCGCCGATTCCGGTCGGCGTGAGCGCGCACCACCGGCAGTTCCACGGCACCCTCGCCGTCTCGCCGGAGACGTTCGCCGACTACGTCGCGGAGACGGTGGAGAGTCTCGCCGGCCACGGGGTCCGAAAGGCCGTCGTCGTCAACGGGCACGGCGGGAACGACGACGCCCTGCACCGCGCCGCCCGCCGCCTGCGACGCGCGGAGACGGCGTTCGCCGTCCCGTGGAACTGGTGGTCGAACCTCGCGGACCTGACCGAGGACCTGTTCGGCACCGACGGCATCGGCCACGCCGACGAGGTGGAGACGAGCATGGTGTACGCCGTCGCCGAGGAGTTGGTCCGCGAGGGCGCCCTCGCGGACGCCGAGGACCGCGGGGCCGACGCGTGGGGCGTCGACGTGGCGGGGGCGTCGCTCCCGTACGACACCGCCGACTTCACCGACAGCGGTGCCGTCGGCCGACCAACCCGCGCGTCCGTCGAGGCGGGCGAGCGACTGTTCGAGGCGGCGACCGACGAGTTGGAGACGCTGGTCGAGTGGCTCGCCGACCGGCCGTTCGAGTCGCTCCTGCCCCCCGAACACCGATGACGGGCCGCGAACGCGACACGGCGTCCGGCGACGGCGGCGTCGACGACGAACTCGCCCGGCCGTTCGACGTGCCCGACGGGTCGGGCAGACGAGTCGCCGTCGTCGGCGCGGGCGCGGTGGGTCTGACGGCGGCGGCGGACCTCGCGACGGCGGGCGCGTCGGTGACGGTGTACGAACGCGGCGACGTGGGCGCGGGGTCGTCGGGCCGCGCGGCGGGCGTCCTCTACGACACCTACGCTGAGGACGTGGACGCGCGGATGGGCGCCCGCGCCCTCGCCCGGTTCCGCCGTTCGACGGCGAACGCGGCTTCTCCGTCACGCCGTGCCCGTACGTCTTCCTCGCGCACGAGTCGGACGAGCGAACCGGCGACGCCATCGCCGAGACGGCCGCGCGGATGCGCGTCCACGGCCGCGACGTGACGACGACGGACGGCGACGGCCTCAGCGACCGGTTCGGCGACGCCCTCCACACCGACGACGTGGGCACCGCCGCCGTCGCCGCCGGCGCGATGTGGACCGACCCGGCGTCGTACGTCGCCGCGACGGCCGCCCGCACCCGGGAGGCGGGCGTCGAGATTCGCACCGATACCGAAGTCGGCGTCCGCACCGACCCGCCGGGCGTCGTCCGCGACGGCGCGGTCACCGAACGCTACGACGCCGTCCTCGTCGCGGCGGGCGCGCACACGGGACGGATGCTCGCCGACGCGGGCGTCCCCCTCGCCACGAAACCCTACCGCGTGCAGGCACTCGTCAGCAGACGCCGGTACGACGGCCCCATCTGCTACGACGCCACCGAGGGCGCGTACTTCCGGCCGCACCCCGAGGGCCTCCTCGCGGGCGACGGGACGGAGACGGTGGCGGCCGACCCCGACGCGTGGGACCGCGCGGGCGACGACTGGTTCGTGGCGGACGCGACGGCCGTCCTCGAAGCGCGGGCGGGGTACGACGCCGACGTGGCGCGGGCGTGGGCCGGTCTCTGCACCGCGACGCCCGACCGAAAGCCGTTGCTCGGCGCCGTCGCCGACGGCGTCTACGTGGCGACCGGGTGGCACGGCCACGGCTTCATGTGGTCGCCGGCGCCGGAGAGGCGGTCGCGGCGGCGATGCTCGGCGGCGACGCGTTGCCGGAGGCGTTCGACCCGCGCAGGTTCGACGGGTCAGAAGAGTTCGAGGTGGTGGAGGGGATGGCCGTCGAGTGAGCGGCGTTACCGGTCCAGTCCGGCGTCGTTTTCGTCGTCGTCCTCGCCGTCGGCGGCGTCGTGTTCGCCGTCCGTCTCGGCCGTCCCGTGTTCGTCGTGTCCGTCGTGTTCGCCCTCGCTGCCGGCGGCGTCCTCGTCCGCGTCGGTCGAGTCGGTCGACTCGACCCCCGAGTCCGTCGCGTCGATGTCCGTCGCGGAACTCGTCGCCTCGACCCCCACGTCGGTCGTCTCGTCCTCGTCGGTGACTTCGACGTTTCGCGCCTGTTCGTCCTTCGGTATCTCGACGCGGAGCGTCCCGTTGGCGCCCAGCGTCGCCGTCGCGCCGCGGGCGTCGACGGCGGCGTCGTCGGGGAGTTCCGCGCTCCCGTCGAGCGACAGGCCGCGACCCGGGAAGCGCATCTCGAACCCCTCGTGGAAGTCGCGGAAGCGGTCGATTCGGACCTGCACCTCGCCGTCGAGGAAGCGAACCTGCACGTCGCTTCGCTGGACCCCGGGCGCGTCGAAGACGACGAGGTAGGCGTCGTCGCTCTCCAACAGGTCGTACGGCAGGGGCTTTCGTTCCTGCACGCGGCTGACGCCGCGGCCGATGCGTTCGAGGACGCTCCGTGCGGCGGATTCGCCGAACTCTTTGAGTCCGCTCATGATTACAGTTCGATGGCTTCGAGGCAGTCGGTCCCTCGGCAGTACGGACAGGCGAAGTCCTCGACGCTCACGTCGTCCGGCATGTCGTACGTGTAGTGCATCTCGAACATGTCCAACTCGCAGTCCGAATCCGTACACTTCACTTCGAGGGTCGCAGGCATGGTCGTACGTTGTTCTCCCACGATGATAAACACGCGGGCTTCGGCCCACCTCGCCGCGGTAGTTCGGTCTTCGCGGCGTTCAGTCGTCGCCGAACGCGGGGTCGGCGGCCGAGACGGGACGCGGCGGGTCGGGGTCGGCGGGCGCCTCGCGAAGGGGCCTTCGGTACCACTCGATGTCGTGCCACGCGCCGAGTTTGAACCCCGCGGCCGGGAAGCGGCCGAGGTGGTCGAAGCCCACCGCCTCGTGGAACGCCGCGCTCTCGGGGTTCGGCGTCGCGAGGGCGGCGTAGGCGGCGACGTAGCCCTGTTCGCGGAGCGTCTCGAACAGGCGGCCGTACAGCGCGCTCCCGACGCCGCCTCGCTGGACGGCCGGGTCCACGTAGACGGACGTCTCGACGGCCCACTGGTAGGCGTCGCGTTCGCGGAGCGACCCGCCGTAGGCGTAGCCGACGACGCGCCGGTCGGCGGCGTCCGTCTTCAGCGTCGCGACGTACCACGGGTAGGCGTCGGCCGACAGTTTGCGGCGTATCTTCCCCCGCATCGCGTCGACTGACGGTACCTCGGTGGCGAACGTGACGGGCGTCTCGCGAACGAACGGGGCATAGATGTCCCGTATCGCGCTCGCGTCCGCCGGCTCGGCAGGACGGACGGTCACCGTCGGCTCCTCGTCGCTCATACGTCTCTGAGGGACGTGGCCCGGGATACGTCCCCCGATGACGGCAGGACTGACGGCCCGCCGGTGACGACGGGACTGACGCGGGGTCGGCGACGACCGGGTGGGAGGAACCGTGAGCGCTTTCTCCGTCCCGTCCTCCCACTCGGGCGTGACCGCGTTCCACCCGCCGACCACCGTCTACGGCGTCGACTTCAGCGGCGCGCGCCGCGCCGGCGACTCGACGTACCTCGCCGAAGCGACGGCCGACGGCGACGCCCTCCGGGTCGAGTCCGTCGCCGCGGCACCGTCGCGACTGGGGACGGACGCCGCCCGCGAGTCGGTCCTGCCCGCCCTCCGGTCGTTCGTCGCCGAGGCGGGGCCCCGGGCCGCGTTCGGTCTGGACTTCTCCTTCGGTCTCCCGGCGTTCCTGCTCGACGCGGCCCACGTGGCCGACTGGGACGCGTTCGTCCGCTGGTTCCCGGACGGCTTCGCGGACCCGAGCGCGTTCGCCGACTGGGCTGGGTCGGTGGCCGCCGACCGAGACGGCGACCGGACGTACTACCGCCGCGAGACGGACCGTCGGGTCGGCGCCACCTCGCCGTACCACTTCTTCGTGAAGGCCCAGACGTTCTACGGGGTCCGCGACGTGCTGAAACCCCTCGTGACGGACGGGTCGGTCCGCGTCCTGCCGATGCACGCCCCGGACCCAGCGACGCCGTGGGTGCTCGAAGCCTACCCCGCGGCGACGCTCGAACGCCTCGGCGGGCACCGCGAACGCTACAAGACGGCCGACGCGGCGGGCCGACGGCGGCGCGCGGCGAATCTGGACGCCCTCGAATCGGCGGGGGCGACGGCCCCGGGCACGGTGACCGTCGCCCCCGACGTTCGGACCGCGGCCGTCGACGACGCCGACGGTGACGCCCTCGACGCCGTCGTCGCCGCGGTGGCGGCGTGGCACCACACCCGCGACGCGGGGCGACTCAGTCCCGACGGGACGGCGTGGCGGCGCGAGGGGCACATCTTCGCCGGACCGACCCGACCCGAGTGACCGCCTCCGCGACGGGCGCTTCGGTTCCGGGACTGTCGTGGCCGTGACCGGCGTGGAGTGCACGCCTCTCTCGGCGACGCCGCCGGTCAGTCGGTGTCGTCCTCGCCGTCCGGTGACTCCGCTTCGACGGCCTCCGCGCTGGGGCGGTCGACGGTCACGCGGACCTTCTGGATGCGGGTGTTCTCCACCTGCTCGGCCCGCAGCGTCACGTTCTCGTAGTCGAACGCCTCGTTCTGTTCGACGAGGCGGCCCGCGCGGTTGAACAGGAAGCCCGCGATGGTCTCGAACTCCTCTCCCTCCGGCAGGACGATGTCGAGGGCCTCGTTGACCGCGTCGACGTTGACCGACCCGTCCACGACGGCGGTGTCGTCGTCGACGAACTCGATGGGATGCTCCTCGTCGCCCACCAGTATCTCGCCGACGATCTCCTCGAGCACGTCTTCGAGCGTGATGAGGCCCTCGGTGGCGCCGAACTCGTCGATGACGATGACCATGTGCAGGCGGTTCTCGCGCATCTCCGAGAGGAGTTCGTCGACGTTCTTCGACTCGGGGACGTGGAGCGTCGGACTGACCACGTCCGCCACCTCGAGGTCGTCGAAGGAGCCGTAGTCGGACTCCTGCAGGTCGCGGATGTCGAAGACGCCGACCACGTTGTCGAGCGACCCGTCGTAGGCCGGCAGCCGGGCGTGCCCGGACTGGATACACTCCCTGATGGCCGCGTCGACGGTCAGGTCCGTGGGGATGGCCGCCATGTCGAGGCGAGGGGTCATCACCTCCTTGGCGGAGGCGTCGGTGAACCGCAGGGTGCGCTGGAGCATCTGGCGTTCCTCCTCGTTGAGGATGCCCTCGCGTTCGCCCGTCTTTATCATGTTCCGAATCTCCTCGCGGCTGACGTACGACGACTCGATGGACGCCCCGCCGCCGGTGAGCTTGTTTATGAACGTCGTCAGGTAGTAGAACAGGGTGATGAGCGGCCACAGCACCTTTTCGACGATGCGCAGTCCTCGGGCGACGCGCCGTGCGTGCAGTTCGGTGTTCTCGACGGCGTAGGACTTCGGGGCGCTCTCGCCGAATATCAGGACCATCGAGGTGATGCCGAACGACGAGACGAGGACCGCGGTCCCCGGGTCGAAGTAGAAGCCGACGAGGGTCGTCGAGATGGAGGACATCGTGATGTTGACCATGTTGTTGCCGACGAGAATCGTCACGAGCAACCGGTGGGGGTCCTCTTTGAGGGTCTTGACCGCCTGCGCACCGCGTTCGCCCCGCTCGACCATCGCGTCTATCTGGTGCGTCGGCAGCGAGAACAGCGCGATCTCCGACGAGGAGAAGAACCCCGACCCCATGAGGAGCAGCAGAATCAGGAGGATACCGATCGCGGTTATCTCCCCTTGCCCCAGTTCGACGCCGAGGATCGGCACGGCGAACTGTGTGATACCGGCCTCGTATGCGGCTGTGAGTACAGGCGACCCCATACCACCGCCTAGTCTTGAACGAAGAATTAATCCTTTGTAACGGACCAGAGCCGAAACGTCTTCCATTCGAGCGGCCCGTATGGGTCGAGGCTCGCCCCCGGAGTCGCCCGCTCCGAGGTAGTCACCGTTTTACCCGTCCGCCTACTTCTGTCGTCCATGACCGACCCGGCCGACCTGTCCGTGACGCTCGTGGACGGGTACGTCGACGAACCGGCGCACTTCGGCGTGCCGCCGTACATCTCGACGTACCCCCGCTTTACGGCCGGTGCCCTCGTCGACGCCGGCGTCCCCGAGGAGAACGTCACCTACCACACCATCGACGAACTCCGCGACGACAGACAGAAGTGGGCCGACGTGGCCGACGCGGACCTGCTGCTCTACATCGGCGGGATGACCGTCCCCGGGAAGTACGTCGGCGGCACGCCGGCCGAACCGGACGAGGTGCGCGAACTCGCCTGGACCGCCGACGGCGTCAGCGTCATGGGCGGCCCAATCCGCTTCGGCGTCGGCGAGGAGAACGCCGGCGCACAGGAGATGACGCGGCAGAACCTCGACTACGACTACCTCGCGATGGCCGACGTGGAGGCGGCGGCGTACGACCTCGTCGACAGCGGTCTGGAGGGGTTCGACAACCGCTACCGCGACAACGAGGAACTGGACCGCTGGGCCGCCAAGGGGGCGTTCGTCGTCGAACAGCACCCGAACCACCCCGACTACCTCATCTGCGAGATGGAGACGTCCCGGGGCTGTGCGTACCGGTGTTCGTTCTGCACGGAACCGATGTACGGCAACCCCGCGTTCCGGTCGGCCGAGTCGGTCGTCAAGGAGGTGGAGAACCTCTCGAATAGGGGGGCGAAGCACTTCCGCCTCGGCCGGCAGGCAGACATCCTCGCGTTCGGCGGCGACGGCGAGGCGCCGAACCCCGACGCCCTCCGCCGACTGTACCGGGGGATTCGCGAGGTGGCGCCCGACCTGGAGACGCTCCACCTCGACAACATGAACCCCATCACGGTGGTGGAGTGGCCCGAGAAGTCCCGCGAGTGCATCCGCATCATCGCCGAGCACAACACGCCGGGCGACACCGCGGCGTTCGGCCTGGAGTCGGCCGACCCGGTGGTGCAGGAGCAGAACACGCTCAACGTCACCGCCGACGAGTGCTTCGAGGCGGTGAAAATCGTGAACGAGGAGGCCGGGTGGCGGCCGGGCGAGGACCCCGCGGACGCGCCGACGCACGGCGCGGACGCTCGAACCGCCTGCCGAAACTCCTCCCGGGCATCAACCTCCTGCACGGACTGAAGGGCGAACGCGAGGAGACGTTCGCGCACAACAAGCGCTTCCTGCACCGCGTCTACGACGCCGGTCTGATGGTCCGCCGCATCAACATCCGGCAGGTGATGGCGTTCGAGGGCACCGAGATGGCGGAGGAGGGCGCGAACATCGCCGAGAACCACAAGCAACTGTTCCAGGAGTACAAGCGGGAGGTCCGCGAGGAGATAGACCGACCGATGCTGAAGCGCGTCGCCCCCCTCGGAACCGTCCTCCCGAACGTCCACCTGGAGTACCACCAGGACGGGCGCACGTTCGGCCGGCAGTTGGGGACGTACCCCCTCCTCGTCGGCATCCCGGGCGAACGCGAACTCGGGCGGACCATCGACGTGGCCGTCGTGGACCACGGCTACCGCTCGGTCACCGGCGTCCCGCATCCGCTGGACCCCAACGAGGCCAGCATGGACGAACTGACGGCCATCCCGGGCATCGGCAAGCGCACCGCGGGCGACATCGTCGTCAACCGGCCGTACGCCTCCGCGGACGAGGTGACGGCCGCCGACGTGGACCTCTCGAAACTCACCGGGAGCTATCCGGTGGAACCGCGGGCGGACTGAACGCGCCCGCTCGCTCCCCCGGCCGAACCGGCGTCCGCGCTACCGACGGGACGACTCGACTTCTCCGGACGCCCGCGTCCGACCGCGATTCGACCGCGTTCCGCGCGTCGCGCCCTCGCTCGGACGCTCGGTCTCGACGAGGGCGTCCAGCCGTCGCTCGAACTCCTCGTCGCCGATCTCGCCGGCGGCGTACCGCCGCTTGAGCGTCTCCACCGAGTCGGCGTCGCGCGAGGGCGTCGCGCGGGCCGATTCGGAGTCGGGCGCGAGCAGTGCGGCCACCGCTACCGCGGGGAGCGTCAGCGCGAGGAGCCCAAACACCGCGATGAGAAGATTGTACACGATGCCGGACTTCACGCCGGAGATGATGGCGAGTGCGGCGTAGGCCGCCAGCGGTGCCGTGACCGCCGCGACGACGGCGACGCGACGCCGCCACGTCCGACTGTCGGGCGTGTATCTGGCGAGCGTTCCGCCGGTGCCAGCGGAGAGTGGAGGGCTCATACCGGAAGCTGTCGTCTGAAAGACAATAAAACCGTGTTCGGTACCGACGCACGCGGCGCGTCGTCCGTCGTCGCGGCGACCGAGGGGTCGGCGTGCGTCGAACGCAGAGAAGCGCCGGGCGGTGAGACGTCTCTGTACCGCGCCGAGTGAGCGAGCGCGAACGAGGCGCGGGAACTTTTTGGTCCAGCTTTTTGCGGCGAGCGGTCGCGCTCCGCGCGACCCGAGTCAGCAAAAAGGTGGGTTTAGAAGTCCTCTTCGATGACTTCGCCGACGGCGAAGTTGGACTTGACCTCGGTGACCTCTATCTTCACGCGGTCGCCCACCTCCGCGCCGGGGACGATGATGACGTACCCGCGTTCGACGCGTGCGATGCCGTCGCCCTGCTTGCCGATGTCCTCTATCTCGACGTAGCGGAGTTCGCCCACCTCGACCGGCGGTTGCGGTTCGGACGAGGGCGTCGACGTGCTACTCGACTCGGACGATTCGGCCTCCTCGATTGCCTCGCGAGAGATGAGAGCGACGCGATACGTTTCGCCGGGTTCGACGGTCCCGGATTCGACTTCGCGCTTCGGAATCTCGACCACGTACCGGTCGTCCTCCGCGCGCACGTCGGTGTTGAACAGACACAGGAGTTTATCTGAGATTTCCACCGTGTAGACCTCCACGCGAAGGTCACGCGGAACTGTTAAATGTGTACCGCCGCGGTCGGGTGTTCGAGCCCCCTCAGTCGTCCACGCTCGTCCCGTCCGGGCGCTTGGCGCCCTCGGAGTCGTGGACGACCACCTCGCCCGGGCCCGGCCGGACGGGTTCGTACGCGTCGCGGACGCGACGGCCTCCGTCAGTTCCCGGACCGCCCGTTCCTTCAGCGCCGCCGCGAGTTCCTCGGCGTCGGCCCGGGAGATGTCGCGGCCGAGGCCCTCACACTCGTGCGCGCGGACCGTCTCGGCCGCGTCGCCGGCCTCGTCGGCGTCCCCTCGCGCCGGCAGGGTCACGCTGTCCACGGCCTCGCCCATCGGTTGGCTCGTGCCGTCGAGGGCGACGCTGAAGGGATACGTCTCGCAGATGAGGGGGCGGTCCGCGTGGACGGAGCAGGCGCCGGTCGTCTCGCCGTCCGTCTCGGTCTCCTCGTAGAAGACGCAGTCGCCGCAGGCGTCCGTCTGAAGCGCCCACTCGAACGTCTCGCCCTCCGGGCCGTCGTCGCCGTCGGTGAGGCCGTACGGCATCGGACGGGCGACGTCGCGCCACTCCGTCGACGCGTCGGCGGGGGCGTCCTCGTCCCTCCCCGCGCCGTCCGTCTCGTCGCCGGCGTCACCCGTCTCGTCACCGGCGTGGTCCGCCGTCGCGGCCTGTAGCTCCCGCACCTCGTCGGGGAACACGGTCGCCGTGTGCGGTTCCCGGTCCGCTTCGGGGCCGTGGCCCGTACAGCAGGCACCGCAGCGAGTGCACTCGAAGCCGATGGACTCGATGGCGTCCGCGAGGTCGGAGACGGAGAGGTCGCGGGCGCGTTCGAGTTCCTCCTCCAGCGTCGGGCTCTGGCTCACGTCCGCGCTTGGCCGCGCGGCGGCAAAAGCGCTCGCTTAGTGAGGGATGACGCGGCCCGTCGCCGCGTCGTGGCGGACGCGCCCCTCGGTGGCGAGTTTCTCCACGTGAGCGAGGACCGTCGCGCGGGCGAGGTCCCGGACGCCGGTGAGGTCCTTCTCGTAGGCGGCGTCGAGTATCGACTCAACGTCCCGGGCGCCGTCGGTCACGGCGGCGAGCACGCGCCGTTCGCGGTCGATGCGGTGTCGAATCAGGCGCTCGCACGTCGCGCGCGGGTCGTCGATGGCGGGGCCGTGTCCGGGGTGCATGGCGTCGGGATTCCGGGCGTGGAGGCGACGCAGGGAGACGAGGTACGCGCGGACGCTCCCCTCGGGCGCGCCGCCGACGACGCTCCCCTCGGCGACGGCGAGGTCACCGCAGAGGACGCCGAAGTCGCCCTCGAACGCGACGTGGTCGGCCGCGTGGCCGGGCGTGTCGAGGACGGTCACGCCGCCGGCCGCCGTCCCGCGGCCGCCGACGCGACTCGGCGGCGCGCGTCACCGACGGGTATCGTGTCGCCCTCGGCGAACGTCCGGTCGGGTTCGACGCCCGTCTCCGCGGCGAACCGCGCCTCGCGGCCGCGGCGACACCACACCGTCGCGCCAGTCTCCGCGGCGTAGGCCGCGACGGCCCCGGTGTGGTCGGGGTGCGTGTGCGTGACGGCGACGTGTTCGACGTTCGCTTCGGCGACCAGTTCGTCCAGTTCGTCGGTCCGACTCGCCGGGTCGACGAGGAGTGCGCCCTCGGTGCCGACGAGGTAGGCGTTCGTCGCGCCCGTGGGCGCACGGGTGACGACGGGGACGGAGACGCGTCTGAGCGGAGTCACGACTCCGGATTGGCGTGGGTTCGAGAAAACGGTACTGCCGTGGACGACAGCGAGCGGCTTGGTCAGAGCCCGCCGTGTGCCACGCGGTCTACGTGTTGAGGAAGTAGACCTGCTTGCGCGCGTCCTTGAAACTGTAGCGCGAACTGACGAGTTCGGACTCTTCGAGTCGATTGAGCGCGTAACGAACGGTGCGGTCGGGGAGCAGTGACTCCTCGGCGAGTTCCCCCTGCGAGAGCGGTGCGTCGCCCTCCAGCACTTTGGCGACGAGTTTCGCGCTCGGAGGCAGTTCGCGGAGTCGCTCGCGGTATTCGCCCTCCGAGAGGGGGTCCTCACGGTTCATCTCTGCGGTACTGGTGCTCATACCACAGGAGATTACGTCGGTCTTGGTAAAGGTTGGCTACAAGTGTGTCAAAACAATCCAGACACATTAAACACAAACAAGGCCATATAATGTCGACCGACGAACCCCTTTTGTCGCCGCCCCGCGAGACGCGAGACGTGATTCCGGAATCCCACCACGACATCTTCGAGAAGGAGTCGTTCGCCCACTTCGCCACGGTCATGCCCGACGGGACGCCGCACGTCACGCCGGTGTGGGTGGACCACGAGAACGGCGAGTACGTCCTCCTCAACAGCGCACGCGGCCGACAGAAGGTTCGGAACGTCGAACGGAACCCCCGAGTCGGCGTCTCCGTGACGGACCCCGACGACCCGTACCGGTACGTCTCCGTCCGCGGCGAGGCGGAGTTGATAGACGAGGGAGCCGTCGCCCACATCGACAAACTCGCCCAGAAGTACATGGACGTCGAGGAGTATCCGCACCACGGCGAGGAGTCGGGCGCGCGGGTCATCGTCCGCATCCCCGCCGACACCGTCGTCACCAACGGCTAGTCGGGTCCGCCCCGCCGTCACACCACGTCGTCGTCGACCCCACCGTCTCGCGATTGGCGTCGGTGCGCGGCGACCGTCGGACCGCATCCAGTACGGTTTTAGTCCGTGGGTGTGCAGTACGGTGTAGTGTGAAAGGAAAGGAGTGGTACCAGGCGGACGACGTCGCCCAAGAGTACGACTCGAAGCGGTTCTCTCGCGGCGGCCGACTCATCGACCACCGGGAGAAGCAGGCGGTCCTCGACGCGGTCGGACCCGTCGAAGACAAGGAGATTCTCGAAATCGCCTGCGGAACGGGTCGCTTTACAGTCATGCTCGCCGAACGCGGCGCCGACGTCGTCGGCCTCGACATCTCGCGGGCGATGATGCTGCAGGGGCGCGAGAAGGCGAGACAGGCGGGCGTCGCGGACAACGTCGAGTTCCTCCGCGGCGACGCGGCGCGCCTGCCGTTCCCCGACGACCACTTCGACGCGGTGTTTGCGATGCGGTTCTTCCACCTCGCGGACACGCCGGCGAAGTTCCTCGCGGAGATGGCGCGCGTCTCGAAGGACGTGGTGTTCTTCGACACGTTCAACGACACGAGTGCGCGCGTCGTCTACAACTGGTTGCTCCCGATGGGGTCGCGTCTCTACGGCGAATCGGAGGTGGACGACCTCCTCCGCGACGCCAACCTCGAACTCACCGACGCGACGCACGACTTCGTCATCCCGTACGGGTTGTACCGGAAGATTCCGAACGGCATCGCGGGCGAACTGCGCGGATTCGACACCTCCGTCGGCGACACCGCCGTCGGCGAACGACTCGCGTCGGTGTCGTACTGGGCCGCGTCCGTCGGCTCCGGCGACTGACTTCGACCCCGACGCGGTCGGACGCTGTCAACCCGTTGCACGGCCCGTCGCGAGCGACGACATTTAAGGTTCTCCGTGGATATCTGCGGGTATGGACCTCTCGGTAGTGGTCCCGACGCTCAACGGTCGGGACCGACTCGCGGCCAACCTCGACGCCCTAGCCGAGGCCGCCCCCGACGCCGAAGTCGTCGTCGTCAACGGGCCGTCGGCGGACGGCACTACCGGGATGGTACGGGACCGAGACGACGTGGACGTCCTCGTCGAACTCTCGGACCGAACGCTGAACGTCTCTCGAAACGCCGGGATTCAGGCCGCCTCGGGCGACGCAATCGCCTTCGTCCGCTACGACGTCGCGGTCGAAGACCGGTGGCTCGACGGCGTGACCGACGGACTGGAGGAGGCCGCCGTCGTCACCGGCCCGTCGCACCAGACGCTCCGCGCCGGGATGACCACCGAGACGCTCGAACGGCGGACCATCTGCGGCCGCGACGTGACCTACTTCAACGGCGGCAACGTCGCCTTCCACCGCGACGCCCTCGACGAACTCGACGGCTTCGACGAGTACCTCAGACGGGCGGCGCGCGCGACGCGGCGCACCGCCTCGCGGGCGCGGGTTACGACGTGACGTGGCGCCCGGAGATGAGCGTGCGGACGGAGTACGAGGCCGACGGCGGCGTGACGGAACGCGACTGGGGGTGGAAGTACCGCGCCCTCGGCTACCGACTGGCGAAGAACTACGGGTTCCGACCGACCGTCGTGCGGCGGACGCTCCGACACGCCCGCACGGACGCCGTCTCCGCCGCCCGCGACGTCGTCCGCGGCGACACGACGCCGACGGGGTGGCTCGGGACGGGACGGGACGTCCTCGCGGGGATGGCGACCGGCATCTCGGACGGACTCGTCGCCCGCGCCAGAGACCAGTCGCCCACGCGGAACCCCCACGGCCGTTCGAAACGGGCCGACCGCGCCGTCGCCACGTACGACTGGCGCTGACGCCGCACCTCGTTCTCGCTCACTGCTCGCCGGGCGCGAGTTCCGGCACTAGCCGCGCGGCGTTCTTCGAGAAGGCCCGCCGCATCACGTCCTCGCTCACGTCCAGCGTCAGGAGTTCCATCACGCCGACGTGGGGTGTGACTCGGGCGCTCCGCTCCCGAACATGACCCTGTCGGGATGCTCCAGGAGTGCGCGCTCCATCACGCCGCGGAAGCGGACGAAACTCGTGTCGAGGTAGAGGTCGTCGTACTCGTCCAACAGGTCGATGCTCCGGTTCATCAGGTCGCGGTTCAGCGGGTAGCCGCCGAACCCCGCGAGGACGACGGGGAACTCGCGGCCGAGAAGCGTCTCGACGGCGTCGTCCGGCGTGAACGCGTCGCCGGCGTGGACGACGACGGGCAGGCCGACGTTCTCCAGTTGGGTTATCGTCTCCTCGTCGGGGAGGCCGTCGACGGCGGGCGCGAGGGTGAACCCGTGGAACCGGTCGTCGTAGGCGTACTGCTCGACGTCCTCGGGGTCGGCGTGGCTCTCGTCGCGCGAGGCGGTGAGGTTCCGCAGGCGCGCGGAGGCCCGACCGCTCGGGTCCCGGGGGCCGTCGATGCGAGCGAACGCGACGAACGGTCGGTCGACGCTCATGCGCGCGACGGCGTTGTTCGCGCGGAGGTATCCCTCCCCCTCTGGTCGCCGCCCCGGCGCGACGACGGCGCGGACGACGCCCGCCTGGTGGAGTTCTCGCTCCAACCGTTCGGGGCTTATCTCTCGCCCGCGCGTGGCGACCGCCTCCTCGCTGTCGGGGTCCAACCGCGCGTGTACGTCCACCACCCGGAACCCGTGGTTCAGTTCCAGCATCGTTCGACCGTTCTCACACGAGATAAAATAGCTTGCAGAACGCGCGCGCCGGACTCGGAGGCCCCGGTGACCGTCTCGTCCGCCAGGCAAAGATTTTTATATCAAATTCTACCTCTCGGTACGGGGTGAGCGACGAGATAGCACGGCTACGCCCGTTCTGTCGTGCGATTTGTCGACACGCGCTCAGCGAAACGTATTTATAGAACCGCTTGCGTCTACAGCGGTGAGGTTTCACAATCATGTCGTCACGAATGCAGCAGCCCCTGTACATCCTCGCCGGTGGAAGTTCCCGAACGCACGGTCAGGCCGCGCAGGACTCGAACATCCGAGCCGGGAAGGCCGTCGCGAATGCGGTACGAACCACCCTCGGTCCCCGCGGGATGGACAAGATGCTCGTCGACTCCTCGGGAACGGTCGTCATCACCAACGACGGTGCGACCATCCTCGAGGAGATGGACATCGAACACCCCGCCGCGCAGATGATCGTCGAAGTGGCCGAGACGCAGGAGGAGGCGGTCGGTGACGGCACGACCACCGCGGCCGTCCTCACGGGCGAACTCCTCGTCCACGCCGAGGACCTCCTCGAACAGGACCTCCACCCGACGGTCATCGTCGAGGGGTACACCGAGGCGGCCCGCCTCGCGCAGGAGGCCATCGACGCGCAGGTCCTCGACGCGACCCTCGACGACGACCTCTTGGAGAAGGTCGCCGAGTCGAGCATGACCGGCAAGGGAACCGGCGACGTGACCGCCGACGTCCTCGCCACGCACGTCGTGCGGGCGGTCCGCATGGTCCACGAGGAGAACGACGGCCGGTTCGACAGCGACGACGTGCGCGTCCTGACTCGCACGGGCGCGTCCTCGTCGGCGACGGAACTCGTCGAGGGCGTCGTCATCGACAAGGACCCCGTCAACGACAACATGCCCCGGTCCGTCGAGGACGCCACCGTCGCGGTCCTCGACGCCAAACTCGACGTGCGCAAGGGCGAGGTGGACACCGAGTACAACATCACCTCCGTCGAGCAACTTGACGCGGCCATCAAGGCCGAGGACGACGAACTCCGCGGCTACGCGAAGGCGTTCGCCGACGCCGGGGTGGACGTCCTGTTCTGCACGAAGTCCGTCTCGGACCGCGTCGCGGGCTACCTCGCCAAGGAGGGCGTCCTCGCGTTCAAGAACGTGAAGCAGTCCGACGCGCGCGCCATCGCCCGCGCGACGGGCGCTAAGCGCCTCGGCTCCGCCACCGACGTCGACGAGTCGGACTTCGGCCACGCCGACGCCGTCTCGCTGAAGACGTACGGCGACGACGACCTCACGTTCGTCGAGGGCGGCGCGGCGTCGAAGGCCGTCACGCTGTTCCTCCGCGGCGGCACCGAACACGTCGTGGACGAACTCGAACGCGCCATCGAGGACGCCATCGGCGTGGTCGTCGCCGCCCTCGACAAGGGCGGCGTCGTCCCCGGCGCGGGCGCGACCGAAATCGCCATCGCCGACCACGTCCGCTCCGAGGCGGCGGGCATCGAGGGCCGCAAGCAACTCGCCGTGGAGGCGTTCGCGGACGCCGTGGAGGCCCTCCCGCGCACCCTCGCGGAGAACACCGGCATGGACCCCATCGACGCTCTCGTGGACCTCCGCGCGCGCTTCGAGAAGGAGGGCGTCGCGGGCGTCATCTCGTCGGGTCGCGCCGGCGAAATCGGCGACCCCGTCGAACACGGCATCCTCGACCCCGCCGCGGTCAAGCGCGAGGCGGTCGAGTCCGCCACCGAGGCCGCGACGATGATCGTCCGCATCGACGACGTCATCGCCGCCGAGTGAGCCGATAACCCGGTCGGCCGCTCACCTCCCTCTCTTTCTCACATCGTCTTGGTATCGTCGCGACCCGCGAGCGACCGCGTCAGTTCCCCCCCGCCGCCCTCGACCCGAATCCGCGGCAGGTGCCAGTCGTACCGGAGGGCGAGCATCCGCGTCGCGAAGACGAGACCGGCGCAGACGCCCGCCTGGACGCTCGACGGGCCACCGAGGGACCCGACCGCCCAGAACGCGACCCCGCCGAGGACGGCGGGCGTCGCGTAGAAGTCCTCGCGGAGGACGACCGGGACGCGCCCCACGAGGAGGTCCGCGAGGGACCCGCCGCCGACGGCCGTCACCGTCGCGAGGACGACGACGCCGTACGGGGTCGAGTCCGGCCCCGGTACCGACGAGTGCGCCCGTGGCGGCGAAGGCGGCGAGGCCGACGGCGTCGCTCACGAGGAACGCGGGGGTGTCGCGGACGCGGACGTGGTCGGGGGTGCGGCGAATCAGGAGGACGGCGAGGGCGACGCCGACGAGGGCGACGGACACGTCTCCCGTCGTCGCCAGCGAGGCGGGGATTCGGTCGACGAGGACGTCGCGCGCCGTCCCCCCGCCGAGCGCGGTCACCACGCCGAGGACGGTCACCCCGAAGGCGTCGAGTCCGGCGTCCGCGGCCTTCAGCGACCCGGCGACGGCGAACGCGAGGAGGCCGACGACGTTCATCGCGGCGAACGGGTCCACCGGCGTCGCCACCGTCTCAGGAGGGGTCGGCGGTGGCGTCGCCGCCGTTCGAGTCGGTCTCCGAGACGCGTTGGAGTCGTTCGATGCCGCCTATCTCGTCGATGACGCGTTCGACGGGGCCGGGGACGAGGCTCCGCCAGTCCTTGTCGTGTATCATCCGGTCGCGGAGTTCGGTCCCCTCCAGCACGTCGCGGTTGAACATCGGCGACTGTCTGACCTCCACGCCGGCCTCGGTGAACAGTTGGATGACGAGGGGGTTGTTCGAGTAGGCGACGTCGAACGTGGGCGACATGCTCTGGACGTGACTCACCCAGACCGAGTTGCGGTCCAGGTCTTCGATGGGGACGGCGTACGTCGTGACGTCGAAGTCGGCGACGGACTTCGTCACCATCATGATTCGCTCGCCGGCGGTGAACGGGTTTCGCGGCGAGTGCGAGTCGCCCGCGGACCCGATTCCGAGGACGAGTTCGTCCACTTCGTCGGCTATCTCCTCGACCATCTGGTGGTGGCCGTTGTGGTAGGGCTGGAAGCGACCGATGTAGAACCCCCGCATGCTTCGCTTTTCACCGGCAGCATTTATAAACCCGGCGAGTCGGGCGAAACCACGAATTCGCGGTGTACGATGGGGGAATACACCGGATGCCGGCTTGGTAACTGAGCCGCATTTGGGGAGAAAGTATATCAGTCGTGCAACCTTCATTTGAGGTAGCGAAACCAGTTCTATGAGTAACGACATGGATACCGACGAAAACTCCCGGGAACAGGGGGACGACGTGCCCGACGAGTCCCCTCACTCGCCGTCCGAACGGGACGACGAGACGTTTCCGGAGTCCGGGCCCGACCAAGGGGCCGACGATAAACGGACTATCGACGACCTCGGGAGCGACGTCGAGGTCACCGCCGACGTCGCAGACGACGTCGACGAAGACGACCTCCTCGGTGGACTTCAGATCGACTCGACGAACGAGATAGAAGTCCCCGACCGACTCGTCGACCAGGTCATCGGTCAGGAGCACGCCCGCGACGTGGTCATGAAGGCCGCGAAGCAGCGGCGTCACGTGATGATGATCGGCTCGCCGGGGACGGGCAAATCGATGCTCGCGAAGGCGATGTCCGAACTCCTGCCGAAGGAGGAACTTCAGGACGTCCTCGTCTACCACAACCCCGACGACGGGAACAACCCCAAGGTCCGAACGGTCCCTGCCGGAAAAGGCGAACAGATAGTCGAGGCCCACAAGGAGGAGGCGCGCAAGCGCAACCAGATGCGCTCGTTCCTCATGTGGATCATCATCGCCATCGTCCTCGGCTACTCGCTCATCATCGCCGGGCAGATTCTGCTCGGCATCCTGGCAGCGGGTGTCATCTACCTCGCCTTCCGCTACGGCTCTCGCGGGAGCGACGCGATGATTCCGAACCACATCGTGAACAACGCCGACACGACGACGGCGCCCTTCGAGGACGCGACGGGCGCGCACGCCGGCGCACTGCTCGGCGACGTCCGGCACGACCCGTTCCAGTCCGGTGGGATGGAGACGCCGAGTCACGACCGGGTCGAACCCGGCGCCATCCACAAGGCGAACAAGGGCGTGCTGTTCATCGACGAGATAAACACGCTCGACATCCGCTCCCAGCAGCACCTGATGACGGCCATCCAGGAGGGCGAGTTCTCCATCACGGGCCAGTCCGAGCGCTCCTCGGGCGCGATGGTCCAGACGGAACCCGTCCCGACGGACTTCATCATGATCGCCGCCGGGAACCTCGACGCGATGGAGAACATGCACCCCGCCCTGCGCTCGCGTATCAAGGGCTACGGGTACGAGGTGTACATGGACGACACCATCGAGGACACCCCCGAGATGCGGCGCAAGTACGCGCGCTTCGTCGCGCAGGAGGTCAACAAGGACGGCCGCCTGCCCGACTTCAGCTCCGAGGCCATCGAGGAAGTCATCCTCGAAGCCCGGCGCCGCGCGGGCCGCAAGGGGCACCTCACGCTCGAACTGCGTAACCTCGGTGGGCTGGTGCGCGTCTCCGGCGACATCGCTCGCGCGGAGAACGCCGACCTGGTCACCCGCGACCACGTGCTGCAGGCGAAGGGCCGCAGTCGCTCCATCGAGCAGCAACTCGCGGACGACTACATCGAGCGCCGCAAGGACTACGAACTGCAGGTGGCCGACGGCTACCAGGTGGGCCGCGTCAACGGCCTCGCGGTCATGGGCGAGGACTCCGGTATCATGCTCCCCGTCATGGCCGAGGTCACGCCGTCGCAGGGCCCCGGCGAGGTCATCGCCACGGGTCAGCTGAAGGAGATGGCGCAGGAGGCCGTCGACAACGTCTCCGCCATCATCAAGAAGTTCTCGGACGAGAACATCTCCGAGAAGGACATCCACATCCAGTTCGTCCAGGCCGGACAGGGCGGCGTCGACGGCGACTCCGCTTCCATCACCGTCGCGGCGGCGGTCATCTCCGCCCTCGAAGACGTGGGCGTCGACCAGTCGCTCG
>NZ_WPCD01000077.1:0-14880 GCF_009741955.1 Halogeometricum sp. CBA1124
GGCGGCGTCGGCGACGGCGTGCGCCCGCGAGAGCCAGATGGACTGGGTCTCGCCGGTGACGCCGATGCGTCGTACTCGGCGGCGGCCGTCGCCTCGAACGGGGCCGCCTCCGCGACGGCCGCCGCGAGTTCGTCGTCGTCGCCCTCGCGGAGCGACGCCATCTCCGCGGCCCACGCCGACCAGAACGCGTCCGAGAGGAACAGCGCGCCCTCGGCGTCCTCTTCCAGAACGCCCGTCTCGAACAGGGCGAACAGCACGTCCTCACCGCTCGTCTCCTCGCTCAACTCGTCGGACTGCCGAACCTCGCCGCCGTCCGGCACGTGTTCGAAGAGCGGCGATAGGCCGAGTCGGGAGACGAGTCTCGGCGCGAACTCGGGCGTGCCGGGGACGACGTACCCGCGGAGGTAGACGAGTGCGACGCCGGCGGCGGCGACGACGACGGCCAACGGGAACGAGACGACGGTGACGACGGCGGCGACGACGACGAGGAGTGCGACGTTGACGACGGTACACGGCCAACAGCGCCGGTCGCCGGTGTAGGACGGCCGCCGAATCGAGTCGAGGAGTGACATACCGTACCGAGTGCCGAGCGGAACTTATGGCTTTCTCGACGCGGGCGAGAGAGAGAACGAGTCAGTCGTCCGAGGAGGCGCCGGCGGCCTCCACGGAGACGTTCGCCAGCGAGACGGCGTTGCCCTCCTCGGAGGACCGGTAGATGGCGTCGATGACGCGTTGGACCTGCAGGCCCTCCTCGACGGTGTTCAGCCCCGGATGTTCGCCGGTGCGGACGGCATCGAGGAACAGTTTCTGTTCGGACTTGTGCGTGTCGTTGGCCTGCGTCTCCACGTCCGTGTCGGTGAGGTGGTTGCCGCCGCCGACGCCGGATTCGAAGAACGTCAGGTCGTGGCTCGCTCGGTCGAACAGCGCGCCGGCGTCGGTTCCGAGCACGTAGAACTCGTCGTTCGTCGGTCGGTTGGCCGCCCACGCGACTTCCAGCGAGATGGTCTGCCCGTCGGCACACCGGATGAACGCGGAGGCGGAGTCGTCCACGTCGAACCCCTCGGGGCCGACGTCGTCGCCCCACATCTCGACGTAGGCGTAGTCGTCGCGGTTGCCGAAGTCCGAGCGCGTGATGGCCGACACCTCTTCGACTTCGGGGTAGTCGAGGAAGTAGAGCGAGAGGTCGATGGCGTGGACGCCGATGTCGATGACCGACCCGCCGCCCGCGACGTCCTCCGAGGTGAACCACGACCCGCGGCCGGGGATGCCGCGGCGCCGGACGTAGTTCGCCTCGACGTGGTGGACGTCGCCGAAGCGCCCCTCGGCCTGGTAGTTCTTCAGGACGCGGACCGGGTTGCCGAAGCGGTTGTTGAAGCCGACCATGCAGACGCCGTCGGCGTCCTTCGCCGCCGCGGCGATTCGCTCCGCCGACTCCAGCGAGTGCGCGAGGGGCTTCTCGAGGAGGACGTGCAGGCCGGCGTCGAGTGCGGCGACGGCGTACTCCTCGTGGAACCGGTTCGGCGTCGTGATGATGACGGCGTCCACCGCCTCGAACATCGCCTCCTTCTCCTCGTACGTGTCGACGCCGTACTTGTCGCCGAAGCGACTTCGCGCATCGGGCTGAATGTCCAGACCGCCCCCCAGCGTCGCACCGAGTTCGACGAGTCTGTCCGCGTGGTAGTGGCCGATGTTGCCGAGGCCGACGATTCCGACGCTTGGTGGCGTGTCTGCGTTCATACTTCTGTGATTTACTATCGCGGTTGTTAAGTTTCTCGTTGCATCCCCGAACTGTGCCGTCGAACTGTCATTCTCAGTACAGTTGGCGTTCGCGTTCTTCGCGTTCTTCCTCCTCCTTCTTCTCCTCTTTCAACCGGCGTCGACCCCGAATGTACTGCCGCGTCTTCGGGATGATGACGTTCTTCAGGTCGAGGACGAACGAGACGATACCGTACGCCCAGAAGAGGAACAGGACCGTCATCCCGCCGATGTAGAACCAGCCGAATTCGGTGACCATGACGTTGGGTGGAGCGGACGACACTTAGGTCCGGTGCAAGAGCGACGGTCGCGCGGCTAGTCGTCGCTCTCTGCGGGCGTGCTACTGTCGGTGCTGGCCGTCGTCGTCGGTGCGAGTCCGTGCATGAGTGCTTGCCCCGTCTCGGTGTCGAACAGGTGGACCTTCGTTCGGTCCAGCACCACCGTCACGTCCTCGTCCTCCGTGATGTCGGAGTCGGGGTCGACGCTCATCAGCAGTTGGTCGGACATCGCGCCGCGCGCCTCCTCGTCGAGGCTCACCTCGGCGTCCTCGCTGAGCAGCAGGTAGACGAATATCTCGTCGCCCATCGGCTCCAGCACGTCCGTGACCGCGTCAACCTGCTTCGTCGGGTTGGCGAGCGACGTGGCGTCGTTCAGCGTGTACACGTCCTCCGGGCGGATGCCGAGCGTCACGTCGTCGCCGACGCTCGCGTCGACCACGTCGGGGTCGAAGTCGACTTCGACCTTATCGCCCGTAAAGCCCGTCTCCGTCAGTCGCCCGTCCACGAAGTTCATCGCCGGACTGCCGATGAAGCCGGCGACGAACAGGTTCTCGGGTTCGTTGTAGCAGGTCAGCGGCGGGTCTATCTGCTGGAGTTGCCCCGAGTCGATGACCGCGATGCGGTCGGACATCGTCATCGCCTCCGCCTGGTCGTGCGTGACGTAGACGATGGTGGTGTCCAGTTCCTTGTGCAGGCGCTGGAGTTCGGTCCGCATGTGGACGCGGAGTTTGGCGTCGAGGTTCGCCAGCGGTTCGTCCATCAGGAACACTTCCGGGTTCCGGACGATGGCGCGGGCGATGGCGACGCGCTGACGCTGTCCGCCGGACATCTCGTCGGGCATCCGGTCGAGCATGCCCTCCAGTTGGACGATGTCGGAGGCGCGCTCGACGCGTCGGTCTATCTCCTCCTTGTCGTACTTCCGGAGGCGGAGCCCGAACGAGATGTTGTCGTACACGTCCATGTGCGGGAACAGCGCGATGTTCTGGAACACCATCGCCACCCCGCGGTCCTTCGGCGGGAGGTTCGTCACCTCGCGCCCGCCGATGAACACCTGCCCCTCCGTGGGCATCGTCAGGCCGGCAATCATCTCCATCGTCGTCGACTTGCCGCACCCCGAGGGGCCGACGAGACAGACGAACTCGCCGTCCCGAATCTCGAGGTCCATGTCTTCGACGGCCGTTACGTCGTCGTAGCGCTTCGTCACGTCTTCCAGTGTAACTTCTCCCATTGTCTTACTCCTTGAGTGCGCCCGCAGTCAGTCCGCTCACGATACGCTCCTGTGCGATGATGACGAGAATCGCCACGGGGAGCACCCCGACGATGCTCGCCGCCGCCATCAGATTGTACGGGGTGTCGAATTGCCCCTGATACTTGAGGATGCCCGCGACGATGGGCGCCCACGAGGACGCCTCGCCGTTGTTCATCAGGAACGAGAAGAAGAACTCGTTGTAGACGCTGATGAACGTCAGGACGCCCGCCGTCGCCACGCCGGGCGCCGACAGCGGGATGATGACGCGGAACAACGCGCCGAGACGCGTCGTCCCCTCGACCCGCGCCGCGTCCTCCAACCCGTCCGGAATCTGTCCGTAGAAGGTCGTGAGGATGAAGATGGACAGCGGCATGAACAGCGCGCTGAACGGTAGCACCATGGGTGCCGGCGTGTTGAACAGGTCCGGCGACGAGACGGTTATCGGTCCGAGGACGATGCTCGTCCCGCCCGTGAACAGTTGGAACAGCGGCAGGAAGAACGCCGCCGGTGGGAAGTACGAGATGGCCAGGATGGCGAGCATCAGTAGGCTCCGGCCCGGGAACCGAAGGCGGCCGAACACGTAGCCCGCCAGGCTCGCCAGCAGCAGCACGATGATGGTCGTCGACAGTCCCAGCACGAAGCTGTTGAACATGTAGAGGTGGAACGGCACCCGCTCGAACATGGTGACGAACACGCCGGGGTTGAACCCCTTCGGCAGCAGCCCCATGTTCGAGATGAGCTCGTTCGGCGTCAGCGAGAGCACCAGCAGCCAGTAGAACGGGAACAGCGTGGTGATGAGGAAGAACACCGTCGCCACGTAGAACATCGCTCTGTACGCGCGCTTCGGGTTCTTGATGACCGTACTCACCCACCGCTCGAGCGGGCCGCGCTTGATCTCTGCGTCACCGTCTTTCTCGAACGTACCCTGTTCTGTCGCCATCTCAGAATCCTCCCTCCGCGTCAGCGAACTTGGAGATGTACACGGAGACGACGATGCCGATGAGGCCCGCCGTCACGAACGCCACCGTGGCGGACGTGGCGTACATCGAGTTGTTGAACGTCGTCACGACGAGACACGACAGCGACGGCACCGTCGTGCACCCGGCCATCGTCTCGATGATACCGTACACGCGCATCGCGCCGATGGTGCGGAACAGCATCGCCACCAGCACCGTGGGGAGGATGAGCGGGAACGTTATCATCTTGAACTGCTGCCACTTGGTCGCGCCGGACACCTTCGCCACGTCGTACAGCGAGCGGTCGATGCTCTGGAGCCCCGCGAGGATGAGCAGGGCCATGAACGCCGTCGTCTTCCACACGTCGCCGACGATGATGAGGAACAGCGAGTCCGCCGTGTTACGGAGCGGCGTGTAACTGAGCCCCAGCAAGTTGAGGAACGCCGGGTCGTCCGCGGAACCGACGAGGAAGCCGATGTTCGGCTGGAACATCAGGTACCAGATCATCCCCTGGATGACGATGGGCACCGCCCACGGGATGATGATGGCGACCCGGACCCAGCGCCGGCCGCGGAAGTCCTGGTCGAGGACGAGCGCCTGCACGAAGCCCAAAAGCGTCTCGAACAGCACGCTCACGAAGGTGAAGATGAGCGTCACCATCAGCGCGCTGGAGTAGATGCCCGTCACGAACGGGAACGACGTCGTGAACGTCGGCAGGAACGCCGACGGCAGCGCGAAGTCCCTCGCCCCCGTGAACAGGTCGATGTAGTTCTGCAGGCCGACGAACTGACCCAACCGCGCCGAACCCGTCAGCTGGTCGGCGTACAGCGAGTAGCCGAACGTCTGAATGAGCGGGTACAGTGCGATCACCAGCAGAATCAGCAGCGCTGGTGCGAGCAAAAAGTACGCGAACTGAGTCTCCGTCAGCGACTCCATCCACCGGACCGCGGAGACGTACGGCCCACTCCTGGAGCTATCCCGAATTGTGTCTCCCGAGTCTTGTTCTGTTGCCATGATAAATGATAACGTTTCGCGGTTGCCTTATGTCTATCCGATAGCCTTATTGGCTCTGCTCGATCTGCTCGAGCGTCGATTTCAGATCAGACATCGCCTGTTGGGGGGCCTTCTCGCCCGCGTAGGCCGCGTTGACCGCCGACGCTATCTGGCTGGACTGCTGCGGCCAGACGACCGTCACGGGGCGCGGGATAGCGTTCTCGCCGGCCACCTTCAGCTGCGGCAGGTAGCGGCCGATGACGTCGACTTCGGCCGCGCGGTCGGAGTCGAGCAGTTCCGGACGCGGCGGAATCCAGCCCTGGAGGCCGAAGTTCGCGAGGGCCGCTTCCGGCTGCATGAAGGCGCGGAGCACCTGCACCGCGGCCTGCTTCTTCCGGTCCGGCGCGCTCGGGTTCATCGCCATGTGCCAGCCGCCGAGTGCGGCGACGGGGCCGCCAGTCATCGGGTACTCGGCTTCCTCGGCCGGGATGCCGTACGGAATCGGCATGACGCCGAGGTCCTCGCCGAATGCGTCTTCGGCGCCGTTGATGTTGATGGAGTACGGCCAGTTGCGGTGCATGATGGCGTCGCCGCCCGTGAACGGCTTGCGCGAGGGCTCCTCGGTCCACTGGAGCACCGCCTCGGGGGCGATGTTGCCGGTGATGCCGTCGAGAGCGTGTTCGTCGTCCTCGCCGTTGAGGAGCGTCCGGACCATCTTGATGGAGTCGATGACCTGCTGTTCGTCCACGGTGATGGGTCGGTCGCCGACGGGACCGAACAGGTTCTCCTCGGGGTTGCCGAAGTAGGCGCCGCCGTAGGAGGTCATGAACTCGTTGAAGTCACAGCACGACAGGCCCTCGTAGGCCGACGCCTGGAACGTGAACCCGTACTGGATGTCGGAGTTGGCCTCCATTGCCTCCTTCGTTATCTTGGAGAACTCCTCCCACGACATCGACTCGGTCGCCCACGTCTCGAAGTCCGAGTCGCCGTAGCCCGCGTTCCGGAGCAGGTCCTTGCGGTACTGCATCGTCGGGAAGTCCGGGAACATCGGAATCGCGTACAGGTCCCCGTTCTCGCCCTGCGCCGTGCCGACGCTGGCCTGGAAGTACTCCTCCTCGACGGTCGAGACCATGTCGCTCGGCAGCGCCTGCGAGAGGTTCTGAATCTGGTTCCGCGCGATGAACGGAATCGTCCACCCGCTGTCCATGAGGAGGAGCGTCGGCTCCTCGCGACCCGAGCCCAGCCACTGCTGGTACTGGTTCTGCCGGTTGTTCGTCACCTGCGACCCGGCGATGATGTCGATCGAGATGTTGTCCGCGAGGCCGCCCTCGTTGTGGAGAATATCGCGAATGCCGTCGATGTTGTCCGACATGCGCGAGTCGCCGGCGATCTGAATCGTGATGTCCTCGGTCACTTCCTCGGTGTCGATCGCCGTCCCGGTCTCCGTGTCGTCGGAGCCGCCGCCACCGCCGCCGCCGTTTCCGTTGCTACCGCTGCTGCTGATACAGCCCGCCAGACCGACAGCAACACCGGACGCACCCGCCGCTTTCACGAAGCGACGCCGCGAGACGCCGCTGAGTTTGCGTTTACCGTCACGTGAGTCAGTATCAACCATTACAGTCCGTATTGTTTGAATCAGGATTATTTATAGTTTTGGTAGTAGTAACTACAGCAGTTGTAGTAATCTTTGTGTCACTAACTACTCGCAAGAACAGGCGCTACAGACGCTGGTTTCTCGACTCTCGGTCCCCGACGATACTGTGTCACACAGTACGGGGGCGGCGAGTATAACGCTTGTCCGCCGAGTTCTCGCATCGGCGGGAGACGGTTCGGCGGAGACAAAACGGCTTTACCCCCGCCTTCGTTATCACCGCAGAGATATGGAGGCGCGAACACGGGACTATCTGGAGGGGCGGTTCGGCGACTACTACCGGAGCGCCGACGTCGCCCTGCCGCCCGCCCCGGAGCGACGCGAGTGGGGGTACATCCCGTGGAGTGCCGGCGGAACGACGATGGTGCGACACCAGTCGCTCCTCGACGTCGGCGACCTCGGGGACTTCCTGTCGCGGACGGCACCACGGCACGTCTACTTCTCCTCCGCGCGGTTCGACGACCCCGGGGCGGGGACGATGGACGAGAAGGGCTGGCAGTCCGCGGACCTCGTGTTCGACCTGGACGCCGACCACCTGCCGGGCGTGGACCCCGAGACGACGTCCTACGCCGACATGCTCGCGGCGTGCAAGGACGACCTGTTGAACCTCCTCGACATCCTCGAAGACGACTTCGCGTTCGCCGACACGCAGGTGGTCTTCTCCGGCGGCCGGGGCTACCACGTCCACGTCCGCGACGAGGGCGTCCGCGAACTGGACAGCGAGGCCCGACGCGAGATAGTCGACTACGTCCGCGCCATCGACCTGGACGTCGAGGGCCTCGTCGGCACGGAGTCGAACCGCGGGACGACCCGCCGCGTCCTCCGGCGGCGGGGCGGGTGGGGCGCGCGCGTCCACGACCGGCTCATCGAACTCGCGGAGAACCTGCGCGAGATGGACGAGGCGTCGGCGCTGGAACGACTGCAGGAACTCCAGGGCATCGGCGAGGGGCGCGCGAAGACCATCCTCGGACAGGTGCACAACAACTTCGACGCCCTCCGCGAGGGGAACGTCGAGGCGGGCGGCCCCGGCACGCGCATCCTCGTGGACGCCTCGCACGGGAGGCGACGGCGGCGGAGACGGCCCCCATCGACGAACCGGTGACGACCGACACGAAGCGTCTCATCCGCCTGCCCGGCAGTCTCCACGGCGGGTCGTCGCTCCGCGTGAAGTCCCTCGAACGCGACGAGGTGGCGGACTTCGAACCGCTCGAAGACGCCATCCCCGACCGCTTCCGCGGCCGGGACATCGAGGTGCGCGTGACCGACCCCGGGCCGGTCGAGTTCGACGGCGATAGTTTTACACTCAGCCACGGTGACCAGTCTCTGGAAGAGTGCCTCGGCGTCTTTCTGATGGCCCGCGGGCGTGCTGAGAAGGTGACAGAATGAACTTAGACGAGTTACGGAGTGTCCGGCGGACAGAGCGACAGAAGGACAGCCTCCAGCATCTCCGCGACTCGTTCTACGAGGACGTCGCGGACTACATCGCGGCGCAGAAGGCCGAACGGCAACGCGCCGCCGACGCCGCGGACGACCCGTTCTCGGACCCCGAGGTGGGTCGCCTCACCGACGAGATAGAGACGGCCGAAGACGTGGTCGAGGCCATCTACGAACGCCGCGTCGGCAAAGTCGTCAAACTCGCCTCCTTCGCCGCCGCGGACATGAGTGCGGACACGAACGGACTCACCGCCGAGGAACGCGACCTGTTCGACGACCTGGTGAGTCGCATCAAGCAGAACCGCGACACCGTCCTCGACGTCCTCGCGGGCAAGCGGGCCGGGTCCGAGACGACGACGAACGTCGGCGGGGCGTCGGACGCGGACCCCGACGTCCCCGACTCGGGGTCCCCGGCGGCGACACCGCGCGAGGATTCGCCCGCGGAGGCGCCGCCGTCGACTGCGGGCGACGACACGCCACCGCCGCCGCCGGACGTGGACCCCGACGCTCCGGCGGACGACCCCGGAGACGTCCTCGCCGACGCGATGGGCGGCGACGGCGCGACGGGTTCGACGGACGACCGTGCGGGCGACCGGTCGTCGGCGTCGGACGCGGCCGCGGCGACGGCCGACCAGTCGGACGCCGACCGCCCGACCACGGAGGCGACTGCCGTCGCCGGCGGCGAGTCGCCCGCCGACGGCGGGTCCGACGGCGAGAGCCCCGACGACGGGACGACCGGCACGGCGGACGACACAGAGCGCGTCACGCTCCGAATCACGCAGGACGTCGGACAGATTCTCGGCGTGGACGAACGCGAGTACGACCTGGAGACGGAGGACGTGGTGACGCTTCCGACGACGAACGCGGACCCCCTCGTCGAACGCGGCGCCGCCGAACGCCTCGACTGAGCGCTCCGTCCCCGGCGGCCCGCGACCGGCGACGTTTTCACGCGCCCGTGCGACGCACGAGTCATGCTCAGCGTCGGCGACGAAGCCCCGGACTTCGAGTTACCGGACCAGAACGGACAGACGGTGTCGCTCTCGGACTTCGAGGGCGAGTACGTGGTCGTCTACTTCTACCCCCGCGCGAACACGCCCGGGTGTACGACCGAGGCCTGCGAGTTCCGCGACGACTACGACGAGTTCGAGGCGCGCGGCGTGACGGTCCTCGGCGTCAGCGACGACCCAATCTCCGACCTCGAGGCGTTCGAGGACGAACACGACCTGCCGTTCCCCCTCCTCTCGGACGAGGACGGGGCCGTGGCGTCGGCGTACGACTCCTACGGCGAGAAGAACATGTTCGGAAACACCTTCGACGGCGTGTTCAGAAACACGTACGTCGTCGCCCCCGACGGGACCGTCGCGTTCGCGTACGAGAACGTCTCGCCCGAGGGCCACGCCGAGCAGATTCTCACCGACCTCGACGACCACGGCGCCTGAGGCGGCGTCGGGTCCCGTGCACCCCGACGGCCAGCGTCGCCACTCCGCGGTGCACACCGGGTTTCCGATGAAAGAAACTCTCAACTGGTGGATTGCGGCGTCGTCGGAAGGAACGTACCTCTACATAGCCGAACAGAGTGATATAACTCCGTCGGTCGGCGGCGTTCCGCGCCGCGATTCCGACGCTCGACTCGTCGTCGCGAAGTCGCCGCGAAAAAGGCCGCGAACCGCGTCACACGTCGTCGCTGTGCGTCGTGCGCCGGTGTGCGCTTACTGGAACGTGCGCCCGACTTCGGCTTCGGGTTCGCGTTCCACGTCGCTCTTCTGGAACCGCTCTTCGATCTCCTCGTAGCGGCGGCGCGTCTCCTGCGTGACGCTGGGGTTGACCTCTTCGAGGGCCGCCTCGAAGTGGTCCATCGTGACGCGAACGTTGCCGATGGACTCGTCGACTTCCTCGGGACTCACGCTGCGGATGAACTCCCGACTGGCGGCCATCGACGCCTCGCGGCAGACCGCCTCGATGTCGGCGCCGACGTATCCCTCGGTCTTGCGCGCGAGTTGGTCGAGGTCGACGTCGTCGGCCAGCGGTTTGTGCTCGGTGTGGACCGCGAAGATGGCGCGGCGAGCGTCCTCGTCGGGCACCGGCACGTGGACGTGCCTGTCCAGACGGCCCGGGCGGAGCAGCGCCGAGTCGATGAGGTCCGGCCGGTTCGTCGTGGCGACGACGACGACGTCCTCGAGCGATTCGAGGCCGTCGAGTTCCGTCAGCAGTTGCGAGACGACGCGTTCGGAGACGCCCGAGTCGCCGGTGTTGCGCCCGCGTTCGGTCGCGATGGAGTCTATCTCGTCGAAGAACACCACCGTCGGCGCGTTCTCGCGAGCCTTCTTGAATATCTCGCGGACGCCCTTCTCGGACTCGCCGACGAACTTGTTGAGCAGTTCCGGCCCCTTCACCGAGATGAAGTTGGACTCGGACTCGTTGGCGACGGCCTTCGCCAGCAGGGTCTTCCCCGTGCCCGGCGGGCCGTAGAGGAGGACGCCGGACGGGGGCTGGATGCCCACCTGCTCGAACATCTCGGGCGATTCGAGCGGCATCTCGACCGTCTCGCGGACCTCCTGCATCTGCTGTTCCAGTCCGCCGATGTCGGCGTAGCTCACCTCGGGGCTGTGCTCGACCTGCATGACGCGCGCCCGCACGTCAGTCTCGTTGTCGAGTCGCTTGACGATAGACAGAGAGTTGTTGACGGCGACTCGGGAGTCGGGTTCGAGGTCGTCGCGCAGTTCGTCGGTGACCTCGGTGAGCGCCTCCTGGTTGTTTCCGTGCTGCTTGATGATGACGCCCTCGTCCGTTATCTCTTGGACGGTGGCGACGAACAGCGGCGACTGCTTGAGCTTCTTGTTCTCGTGGGTCAGTCGCTCCAGTTTCTGCTGGTACTTGTTGTTCTCAGCGTTCGCGTCCAGCAACTTGTCCCGCATCTCCTCGTTCTGAGATTCGAGAACGTCGAGGCGCTCTTGGAGCGCCTGAATTTTCTCCTGCTGCGACGCCGCGTCCTCGTCGTACGGGAGGTCGACGTCGTCCACAGTGTCGGTCATCACCCGTCGTAGGGTAGCGCTTCATAAGAGCCTTCGGGTAGATGCGACAGCCGCCCGTCTGACGCCGCCTACTCGCGGTCTCTCGATTCGCGCCGCCCGTGAAGAATTCTTGATAGTAATATTTCTATACAGCAAATATTATTACTCTACATGCACGAGGAGGAAGTACGAATGAGCACCACCGAAGTAGTCGGCGCGGACGAGGGGACGACCGACCGCTGGGAGTCGATTCGAGAGATGCCGCCGAGCGCCAAACTCGTCGCGAAGGTTCTCGACTACAACGAGACGCTGACCCAGAGCCAACTCGCCGAGGAGACGCTCCTGCCGTCGCGCACGGTCCGGTACGCGCTCTCCCGCCTCGAAGAGGCCGACGCCGTCGACTCGCGGTTCTCCTTCTCCGCGCCCGCAAGCGGCTCTACACGCTGAACATTTAACTACGGGGACGGGACCAGACGTCCCGTGCCCGACGCTTCCCCGCCCGCAGACGATTCACCGCTCACGGACGCTTCGCCGCCGGACACTCCACCGCCGAGTCCCGACGCCGTCCGCGACGCCTTGCGTGCGTTGGCGACCGGTACGGCCCCGGCGCGGCGGCCCGCGTTTCGCGAGACCATCTCCGAGGCGGAGGCGGCGACGGACTGCGCTCTCGAGGCGACGACGTTCCTCGCCGCCGGACGACTCCCGGAACTCGCGCGGGCCGTCGCCGACGCCGAACACGCCGACGAGACGGGGACGGCCGAACGCGGCGCGGAGGCACTCGCGGCCCTCCGCCGACTCGACGCCGCGGCCGCGGCGCACGGGGACGACCCGCGGGACGCCGAGTCCGCGGACGGCGACCACTTCCACCGCGCTCGCGGAATTGTTTTACCACCGACCGGCCAAGCCACGGACAGATGACACGGGTGATACACACCGGCGACACCCACGTCGGGTACCAGCAGTACCACTCGCCGGACCGGCGTCGCGACTTCCTCGACGCGTTCGAACAGGTGGTCGAAGACGCCGTCGCGGACGACGTGGACGCCGTCGTCCACGCGGGGGACCTGTTCCACGACCGACGGCCGGAACTCCGGGACCTCATGGGGACCATCGACGTCCTCCGCCAGTTGGCCGACGCGGAGATTCCGTTCCTCGCCGTCGTCGGCAACCACGAGTCCACGCGCGGCGGGCAGTGGTTGGACCTGTTCGAACGCCTCGGACTGGCCGAACGACTGGGCGACGAACCACGCGTCGTCGGCGACACGGCGTTCTACGGACTCGACCACGTGCCGAAGGCCCGGCGGGACGACCTGACGTACGACTTCGAACCGCACGACTGCGACCACGCCGCCCTCGTCGGCCACGGCCTGTTCACGCCGTTCGCCCACGCCGACTGGGAGACGGAGACGGTCCTCGGCGAGTCGAACGTCGCGTTCGACGCGTTCCTCGTCGGCGACAACCACGCGCCCGGCACCGAACGGGTCGACGGCACGTGGGTGACGTACTGCGGGTCGACCGAACGCGCGAGTGCCGCCGAGGAGGACGCGCGCGGGTACAACCTCGTCACGTTCGACGGCGAGGTGGACGTCCGCCGCCGGTCGCTGGACACGCGCCCGTTCGCGTTCGTCTCGGTCGAACTGGCCGCGGGCGAGGGCGCCGAACGCGTCCGCGAACAGGTCCGCCAGCACGACGTAGAGGACGCCGTCGCAATCGTGGAGATAACGGGCGACGGCGAACCGGTGACGCCCGCCTCGATAGAGGAGTTCCTCGCCGAACGGGGGGCGCTGGTCGGCCGCGTCACCGACCGCCGGACGACGGAGACGGAGACGGAGGTGAACGTCTCGTTCGCCGACCCGGACGACGCGGTCCGCGAACGCGTCTCCGACCTCGGCCTGTCGGCGGCCGCCCTCGACGTGGACGAGACGGTCCGCGCAAGCAAGACGGCGGACGCGAACGTTCGCGAAGAGGTGAAGACGCGCGTCGATTCGCTCGTGGAGGCGGGTGACCTCGACGCCTTCGCGCCCGCCGAGGACGCGGCGGACGACGCGGCGGAGTCCGTGACCGCCGTGACAGATGCGACCGACGGAACAGAGACGACCGATGCGACGGATACCACCGAGGCGACCGATGACGGCATCGCGGACGACGTGACCGACCCGACGACCGAGGCTGACGCGACTGCGGCGGCCGGGGAGACGGCTGGAACGAACGCGACGGACGAAGCGGACGTGACGGACGAGTCGAGTGCGACTGCGGCGGCCGACGGGACCGACGAAACCGCTGAGAGCGACGCGAGCAGCGAAACCGCCGAGACCACCGAGAACGACGAGAACGGCGACGGAGACGGCCAGTTCACCATGGAGGACTTCTAGATGCGCTTCGACCGGATTCGAATCCAGAACTTCAAGCCCTACGCGGAGACGGACCTCGACCTGACCGACGGCGTGACTGTCATCCACGGCCTGAACGGGAGTGGCAAGTCGTCCCTCTTGGAGGCCTGCTTCTTCGCGCTCTACGCGCGCGCGCCCTCGACGAGAACCTGGAGGACGTGATGACGACGGGGACGGAGGAGTCCGAGATAGAACTGTGGTTCACGCACGACGGCGCGTCGTACCGCGTCCACCGTCGCCTCCGCAAGTCCGGCGACCGGGTCCAGACGGCCACGTGCGTCCTCGAAGGCCCGGACACGGCCATCGACGGCGCGCGCGACGTTCGCGCCTTCGTCGCGGACCTCCTGCGGATGGACGCCGAGGCGTTCGTCAACTGCGCGTACGTCCGGCAGGGCGAGGTGAACAAACTCATCAACGCGACGCCGAGCGAGCGTCAGGACACGATAGACGACCTGCTCCAACTCGGCAAACTGGAGGAGTACCGCGTCCGCGCGGGCAAGGCGCGACTCGGCGTCGAAGACGTGCTGACGCAACGCCGCGGCGCCCTCTCGAAGGTCGAGTCGCAGATAGCGGCCAAGGAGGACGCCGGCCTGCACGAACGGCTGAACGCCCTCGAAACCGAACTCGGCGAGGTGGACGACGGAATCGCGCGGTACGAACAGCAACGCGAGAAGGCCGCCGAGACGCTGTCGGACGCCGAGTCGGTCCTCGAGACGTACCGCGAGAAGCGCGCGGAACTCGACGAACTCGACGCGGAGATAGCCGACCTGCGCGAGACGGTCGAGTCCGACGAACGGAAGCGAGAGACGCTGCGAAGCGAGGCCAGCGAGGCGAGAGACCGGGTGGACGACCTCCGAAGCCGAATCGAGTCGGTCAGAGCCGAGACGACGCTGGACGAGGCGACGGCCGACGCCATCTCGGCCCGCCGCGACGAACTGGACGAACGCGAGGGCGAGATTCGGACGAACCTCACCGAGGCGCGGGAGCGACGCACGATGCTCTCGAATCAGGCCGAGAAACTGCGCGAACGCGCCGAGGAGTTCGAGTCGCGGGCGGCCGAGAAGCGGTCCCGCGCCGCGGAACTGGACGACGGCGCCGAGGAGGCCGCCGAGGAACTCGAACGCCGTAGCGACCGACTCGACGAACTCGAAGCCGAACTGGAG
>NZ_WPCD01000019.1:0-37945 GCF_009741955.1 Halogeometricum sp. CBA1124
CCGCTGAAGGGGGCGACGGCGACGCCTGCGAGTACCGCGAGACAGCCGAGTCCGGCCAGCGAGAACGTGGCGAGCGGACCGTATTCGGGGAACGGCCACGGAAAGACCGTGAACTCGGCGACGTTGAAGAACAGGACGAGAAGCACCGTCTCCGCACCGAGTACCATCGACCGACGAGGGCCGTCGAGCATCGGAGCCGGTCAGTCGTCCGCCTCGGCCCGCTCGTCTTCTTCGTCGCCGCTCTCCGCGTCGTCACCCATCGTCGGGACGAACGCGGCTTCGACGGCGGCGACGACGGCCGAGAGTTCCTCGTCGTCGAGTCTGTCGGCGAACGTCTCGCGGACGAGTTCGGGGATGGCGTAGGCGTAGCGTCCCCGACCGACGTGTTCGACGAACCCCGCCCGGCGGAGCGGGCCGTTCCGGCTGTACGCGAGTTGTTTGTCGCCGACTTCGCCCGCCGCGACGTGGGCGTCCACCGGGTCGCAGGCGTCTATCTCGCGGTAGAACGCGAGCATCCGGCGCGACTCCTCGGGGAGGGAGGCGACGACGTTCCGGAGCCGTTCGACCACGTCCTCGCGGCCGTTGAGCCCGTCGAGTCCGCTGTGCGCCCGTTCGGGGGCGACCGAGCGGTCCTCGCCGACGCCGTCCGGGCCGGCGTCCAGTCCCGGGTACGCGCCCGCCGTGGCCGCGGCGACGGCGTCCTCCACCCGTTCGTCCGTCGCGTCGCCCGTTCGGTCGTCGCCGGCCGCCGTCTCGGGAGCGTCCGCGTCGGCCCGCCCGTCGACGTCGGCGGGGTGTCCGTCGGCGTCGGCCGACTGGCCGTTCGCCGCGCCGGACGCGCCGTTCGACGCGTCGTACTCGCCGAGTGCGGACTGCTTCTCCGAGGCCTGGCTGAGGTTCCGCCCGTCCCCGCCGCGGTACGGCGCCTCGGCCTTCTGGAACATCGCCTGCGCGAACTGGTCGGCCATCTGCGACAGGTCGCGAGCCTCCTCCAACTCCCGCTCTAAGTCGCGAATCTTCGCCTCCTTCTTCTCTATCTCCTGTCTGAGGTCCGCGATTTCGCTCTCGCGGCGGGCCTTCTCGTCGGAGATGTCCTGCAACTCCGAGACGAGGTTGCCGTCCACGGACTTCAGGTCGGGGCGTCGAAGTCGTCCAGTCCGGGCGTCGCGCCCGCGTCGAACGTGTTCTTCTTCCTGAACTGGACGCGGCGGATGGACTCGGACCAGTCGGTGACGAGGAACGCCTCCCCGTTGGCCATGTCCTCGATGGCGTCGGCGTACTCCGAGCCGAGGATTCGCCCGACGACTTTCGTGTCGTTGTTCCACGTCAGGCGGTGCCAGCAGAGCCAGTCGCACTGGGTGATGAAGTCCTTCTTCACGTCGGCCGGTCGCTGGGAGATGCCGACGATGCCCAGCCCGTGCTTTCGGCCGCGCTTGCCTATCTTGATGAGCATCTTGCCCGCCTCGTCCATCCCGCCGCCCTCGGGGATGTACTCGTGGCACTCCTCGACCAGCATCAAGAACGGCTTCTTCAGCTTCTTCTCCTTGGCGAAGAGGTTCTTCGCCACCTCGGTCAGGAGTTCCTGCGCGTCGTCCTCGTCGAGGTAGCCCGACACGTCGAGGATGATGGGAACGTTCTGTTCGAGGGCCAGATGCGCCAGTTTCTCGGCGTGTTCGGGGCTGACCTGGATGTCGCACTCGTCGTCCGCGCCGGCGTGCAGGAGTTCGAACTGCTCTTTGAGGCCGTAGTACTCCCCGTCGGTGTCGACGATGAGGACCGGGAAGTTGTTCGACAGCAGTTTCTCGATGACGACCGACGCGGTGTTGGACTTCCCGGACCCGGACTTGCCGGTGATGAACCCGCGGCCGGTCAGGATGTCGACCACGGGCAGTTCCACCGGCGACCCCGGGTCCGCGTCCGCGTCTCCCCCCACGCCGTCGCGCACGTCGGCGACGGTAATCGTCTCCGTGTCCTCGGTCATCTATCGGTTCGTCTTCCCGCCGCCTCATAGTTCCTCCCCTCGCGTCCGACGCCCGGCGGACGGTCGATACCGCCGCCGTCCGGGCGTCAGTCGAAGTCGCCCAGCGATACCTGCCCGTCGGACCCGGTTCCGCGGGTGTTTTCGGACCCGTGACGGCGGGCGTCGTCGGTTCCGTCGGCCGTCGCGTCGTCCGCAGACTCCGTCGCCGACGACTCGGCCGCCCTCGCGTCCGACGGCGGCGACTCCGTCTCGCCGTCCGCCGCCCCCTCCCACCCGTCGAGGCTGGACTGGTCGCGTCGGCGAACGAGAGGTTCGAGACGCGCACGCCGACCTTCCGCGCCGCCTCGTCGTCGAACTCCGAGAGCAGGTCCACGGCCACCTCGCGGACCAACTCGGGGTCGTCCACCGGCCCCGACAGCGACTGCGCCCGCGTGTTCACGTCGTACGGCGGCACGACCACCTTGATGCCGATGGTGCGGTACATCGCGCCGCGACTCCGGGCGCGTTCGGCCACGTCGGCGGCCAGCGCGGTGACTATCTCCCGCTTCTCCGCCTCGTCTTCGGTCGCCTCGGCGAACGCCGACTCCCGCGAGAGACTCTTCGGGCGACCGGTCGGCGTCACCTCCCTGTCGTCGACGCCGCGCGCCCTGTCGTGGAGTTCGCGGCCGCGGGAGCCGAACCGGTCTTCCACGCCCCGGAGTCGGCCGCGGCCAAGTCGCCCGCGGTCTGAATCCCCATCTCGGCCATCGTCCGCGCCGTGACGGGACCGACGCCGTGGACTTCGGTGACCGACAGGGGGGCGAGGAACTCCCGCACCGTGCCCGGCGGGACGACGACCAGTCCGTCGGGCTTGTCGTGGTCGGACGCAACCTTCGCGGCGGACATGTTGGGCGCGACGCCGACGCTGGCGGGGACGCCCACCTCCCGGCGGATGCGCTGTTTGAGGTAGCGGCCGACGCCCTCCGCGAGCGTCCGGTCGCCCCCGTCGACCGTCTGCCACGACGTGCTGTCGGTTACGTCGAGATAGGCCTCGTCGATGCTCACCTCCCGCACCACGTCCGCACAGTCGTGCAGAATCTCCTTGACCTCCGCCGCGACGGACTTGTAGTAGTCGATGTCGACGGGGCGGTAGTGGCCGCCCGGTTCGCCGTCGGCGTTCTCGACGCGGGGGAGGCGTTCGAGCGCCTGCGAGATGGGCTGGGCGCTGTCGACGCCGTACTCGCGCGCCTCGTAACTCGCCGTGGCGACGGCGCCGAACGACTCGCCGTCCTCGTACCCCATCCCGACGACGACGGGTTCGCCGCGGAGTTCGGGTTCCCGGAGGCGTTCGCAGGAGGCGTAGAAGCAGTCCATGTCCACGTGCAGGACGATGCGCTCCGCGGCGCTCTCGCCGTGCGTCACGCCCGGGAGCGTCTCGCCCGCCATCGGTGTCCCCTCGGAGGTGCAGGCTCCTTAGCCTTCCCAAAGCGCGGCGAAAGTGAAGCGCGGCGAACGAACCGAGCGCCGTCGCTCGTCGTCGCGTGGCATCCGAGGACGGAGGGAGGGGCGATACCGTCTCGACCGGCGTCGGCGCTGGCGCGGCCTACTTCAGCCGTTCCTGCAGGAACGACGGGTGCGCGGCCGTGACGCCGTCGATGCTCAGAATCTCCTCGGCGATGACGTCGCCGAGGGCGTCGCCGTCGGCGGCGCGGACTTCCGCCATCAGCATGTGGTCGCCCGACGACGAGTAGAGCGACTCGACGGGTTCTAGCGCCTTCAGCGCGCGCGTCGCCTCGACGTAACGCTCGGAGGCCACGTCGATGCCGACGAACGCGATGGACTGCCCGGAGAGTTTCTTCGGGTCGACGTCCGCCGAGTAGCCGACGATGACGCCGTCGGACTCCAGTTTCTGGATGTACTTCCTGACCGTCGGCTTCGAGACGTCCGCCCGGTCGGCGATTTCCGCGTAGGACGCCTGCGCGTCCTGTTCGAGGACGGCGAGGATTCGTCCCTCCGTCGATGTGGTTTCCATAGCTATCTCTTTTGCTTCGCCAAAAAATATCTTCCGAATCGGAAAACGGCGTATCGCGGAGTGCGAACGGCCGCGTTCGTGCCGTTACTTGTGCTTGTCGAGGAACAGGTCGTGGGAGCGCTCCCACTCGTAGTCGTCCTCGAAGTACCGCTCTGCGAGGGGTTCCTCGGGCATCTCGCCGATCTGCTGTTTCTCCTGCTGGTAGGACGGTCGGTCCTCGTCGTGGTAGTACCGACCCGTCAGGACCGTGCCCTCGTTGAGGACGTTCTCCGTCTCGAACATCATCTCCGACGCCTCCGACCGGTTCGTCTTGTCGAACTCGTAGTCGTCGGACTCGTTGATGTCGATGTAGGGGACGTACTGCTTGGCGTCCTTGTTCCACGTCGGGCACTGCGTCAGGAAGTCGATGTGGCTGAACCCGTCGTGTTCGATGGCCTCGACGATGATGTCTTTCGCCTGGTTCGGGTTGACGGCGGCGGTGCGGGCGACGTACGACGCGCCGGCGTTCAGCGACATCGAGAGCGGCCGAATCGGCTGCTTGGCCGACCCGTGCGGCTGGGTCTTCGACTTGTGACCCATCGGCGACGTGGGCGACGTCTGCCCCTTCGTCAGGCCGAAGATCTCGTTGTTGAACACGATGTAGGTGATGTCGTGGTTCTCGCGGGCGGTGTGCATGAAGTGGTTCCCGCCGATGCCGTAGCCGTCGCCGTCGCCGCCGGCGGCGACGACCGTCAGGCCGGGGTTCGCGAGTTTCGCGGCGCGCGCGATGGGGAGCGAGCGACCGTGAATCGTGTGGAAGCCGTAGCTCTCGAAGTAGCTGTTCAGTTTGCCGGAGCAGCCGATGCCCGTCGTGACGAGCATCTCCTCGGGCGACAGACCGAGTTCTGCCGCGGCGCCCTTCAGGGCCTTCAGGACCCCGAAGTCACCACAGCCGGGACACCACGTGGGCTGGGGTTCGAGACCGGGCGTGTACTCGTTACGGTCGCGTTCGACCTCTTCGCCGATTGCGTTGAATGCACTCATGTTTAATCACTCGCTGCGGGGACGAACTTGGTCTCGTGGGTGGGCAGTTCCTCACCTTCGACGATGCTCTTGACGAAGCCCTCGGTTATCTCCTCGGGTTCGAACGGATTGCCGTTGTACTTGAGGAGGCTCGACATCTTCTCGCCGAAGCGGCCGACCTCTTTCTGGGTCAGCCCGCGGAACTGCGCCGAGGCGTTCATCTCGACGACGAGACAGTCGTCGACGCTCTCGAGGAACTCGGCGACCTGTTCGACCGGGTACGGCGCCATCTCGCTGACGCCGAGCGCCTTCACCGAGTGGCCGCGGTCGTTCAGTCGGTCCACGGCTTCCTCGACGGTCCCCTGCTGGGAGCCGAACGTCATGATGCCGTACTCGGCGTCCTCGGGGCCGTGCAGGGTGTTGTTCGGCACGTCGGCGTCGTCGAGTTCTGCCCGGATGGCCTCCAGTTTCTCCATCCGGCGGTTCACCTGATGGACGCGGTTGTCGGGGTCCTCGGAGATGTGGCCGGCGGGCATGTGCTCGTTGCCCGTCGCGAGGTAGCGGCCGCCCTTCTGGCCGGGGATGGACCGCGGACTGACGCCGTTCTCGCCCTCGTGCTGGAAGCGGTCGTACTTCCCGGAGGGGTCGTGCGGCGCGTCCGCGAGTTCCTCCTCGGTCAGCACCGACCCGAGGTCGCCGTTGGGTTCCTCGTCGAAGACGCTGGCCGGGACGTTCTGGAGTTCCCCGCCGTTCTTCTGGTCGTAGAGGACGATGCTCGGAATCTGGTACTCGTAGGCGATCTGGAACGCCTTGCGTGTCTGGTGGTACGCCTCCGCCGCGCCCGAGGGCGCGAAGACGACGCGGTGGGAGTCGCCCTGCGAGGTGTACAGGACGTGTTCGAGGTCGCCCTGTTCGGGCTTCGTCGGCATGCCCGTCGAGGGACCGGCGCGCATGGCCTCGACGAGGACGACCGGCGTCTCGGTCATCTCGGCGAGACCGAGCGGTTCGGACATCAGCGCGAACCCGCCGCCGGACGACCCGGACATCGCCTTGACGCCCGCGTGCGATGCGCCGATGGCGAGCGCCGCGGCCGCGATTTCGTCCTCGACCTGCTCGGAGATACCGCCGACCTCGGGCAGGTTCTGGGACATGATGGTGAACACTTCGGTCCACGGGGTCATCGGGTAGCCCGCGATGAACCGACAGCCCTCGTCGAGTGCGCCGTACGCGATGGCGTCGGACCCGGAGAGGAGGACCTGCTCTTCGTCGTGTTCGCCCTCGGGCACCGAGATGTCCGGGGCGTCGACGTCGTAGTCCTCTTGGACCATCTCGTAGGCCGCTTCGAGGATTTCGAGGTTGGGTTCGAGAATCTTCTCGGGCATCGCGTCCCGCATGAGGTCCTCGATCCACTCGGTGTCGATGCCGGCGATGGCGCACGTGACGCCCACACCGGCCGTGTTGCGCATGACCTCGCGCCCGTGCTCGCGAGCCATCGTGCGCAGGTCGATGTCGTAGACGTGCCAGCCGTTCTCTTCGACGCGTTCGTCGAAGTCCTCTATCTCGCTCGCGTCGAGCAGACCCGAGTCGTAGACGATGACCCCGCCCTCGCGGAGTTCGTCGAGGTTCTCCGACAGCGGCTTCAGCTCTTCGTTGCCGTAGTACGCGTTCTCCTGCGGGTTCCGGGCGAACGAGTCGCCCAGCGCGAGCAGGAAGTTGTAGCCGTCCCCGCGGGACTTGACGGGGTCGGCCGACGCGCGAATCTCTGTGTACGTGTGACCGCCGCGGATACGCGACGGATAGTGCCGATGCGTGAATACGTGTAGCCCCGAGCGCATCAGGGCCTTTGCGAAGTTCTGGCTTGTCGAGGCGATACCGTCCCCAGATCCGCCTGCGATTCGCCAGATGAGTTCATCGTCAGTCATATCTTCAACACAGGCCCACGAGGGCCACTAAAGGATATTTTCGCGAGGAGTTGATTAAAGCCTTTGCTATGCATTGACAAGGAAAGATAATGAAGGTCATTATATTCATAGTACGAGTGCCGATATCGGAGCTTCGACTGGACGTTCGTTCGATTTTCGCCGGCGTGCCCGGGGAATTTACTCGGATTCGAACTAACAGTTCGCCGAGACGTTCGCGAGAGCCAACTACTGGTTGTCCGGACTTCGGGGGTGGTAGTCGGTGTCGTACTCGCCCACCTGTCCGTCCATCCGGTCGGGGTTGATGTGGCCGCCGAGGAGCATGAAGTCCACGATGGTGAGGTTGAGCATCGCCTCGACGACGGGGACGGCCCGCGGCGGGAGGACCGGGTCGTGCCGGCCGACCACCTGGATGTCCTTCTCCTCGCCCGTCTCCCAGTCCACCGTCGTCTGCTCTTTCGGGATGGACGTCGGCGCGTGCCACGTCACCTCGCCGAAGACGGGTTGACCCGTGGTGATACCGCCCTGGATGCCGCCGTGTTTGTTGCCGACGGGCGTCGGGTCCCCCTCCTCGTCGAACGTCCAGTCCTCGTTTCTGTCCTTTCCGGTCCACTCGCGCGCCTCGCGGCCGAGTCCGAACTCGAACGCCGTCGTCGCGGGGATGGACATCATCGCCTGCCCGAGGCGGGCCGAGAACGAGTCGAACCGCGGGGCCCCCAGTCCGCGCGGGACGCCCCGCGTCTCGAAGTAGATGGACCCGCCGATGGAGTCGCCCTCCGTCTGGTACTCGTCGATTCGGTCGCGCATCCGGTCGGCCGTCTCGGGGTGCGCACAGCGCACCTCGTTCTCCTCGGTGTGTTCGAGCATCTCCTCGAACGTCACCGGCGGCGCTTCGATGTCACCGATCTGGTTCACGTGCGCCTTCACCTGCACGCCCTCCGCTTCGAGAATCTTCCCGGCGACGGCGCCGGCGGCCACCCAGTTCACCGTCTCGCGCGCGGAGGACCGCCCGCCGCCGCCCCAGTTGCGCGTCCCGAACTTCGCCGAGTAGGTGAAGTCGCCGTGAGAGGGGCGCGGAGCCGTCACGTACGGTTCGTACTTGCCCGACCGGGCGTCCTTGTTCTCGATGACCATGCCGATGGGCGTCCCCGTCGTGTACCCGTCCTGCGTCCCGGAGTTGATGACGACGGCGTCGGGTTCGCCCCGCGAGGTGGTTATCATCGACTGGCCGGGCTTCCGGCGGTCCAGTTCCTTCTGCACGTCCTCCTCGTCGAGTTCGAGTCCGGCCGGACACCCCGAGACGGTGACGCCCATCGCGTCACCGTGCTCTCGCCGTAGGTGGTCACCTGAAAGAGTCGGCCGAAGCGATTTCCGTTCATGCCCGTCGGTCTGTGGCGCGGCCATTTAGAGTTTGCAGAAAGGCGCAATCGTGGGGGCCCGAGAGCGGGGGTGACGACCGAGAGGGTCCCTCGCCCGACGCGCGGCGGCACGCGGTCGGACGAGGGTCGGCCTGCGGAGAGGAACTATATCTCGCGTGGCCGTACGCGTCCGTATGACCACGCCACCCGAGACGTTCCGGGAGACGCTCGAAGACGCGTTCTGGGAGCGACACGCGAACCCGTGGAGCGCGGGCACGCGCTTCGTCCTGCTCCCGGCGCTGATGACCGCCATCTACCGTCGCGACGCCCGACTCCTCGCGGCGACGCTCGCGTTCGCCGCCCTCAACCCCGTCCTGTTCCCGCCGCCGGAGCGGACGGACTCGTACCTCAGCCGTATCGTCCTCGCCGAACGCGAGTGGTTGGCCGCGGGCAACGGCACGATGGGGCCGTCGTACCCGAACGTCCTCAACCTGCTCAACGTCCCCGCGACGCTGTACGCCGTCGTCTCCGCCGTCAGACGCGACCGGCGGGGAACGGTGCTCGGGACGGCGGCGGCGATGGGACTGAAACTCTGGTGGGTGGACGCCGTCGTCCGCCGAACGGGCGTCACCGGCGAGGGGCCGACGGCCGAGTCGGCGAGCGACTGAGTGGCGGCGGCCGGCGACGACGGGAGGGCGAACAGCAGGGAACGAGTCGGCGACGGACGCCCGACTACGACCGCTGGACCGACGCCCCTAGCGAGTCCAGCGTCTCGAAGAACTTCGGGAACGACACGTCGACGTGTTCGGCGCCGGTCACCGTCGTCTCGCCGTCGGCGACGAGTCCGGCGACGGCCAGCGACATGACGATGCGGTGGTCGTGGCGGCCGTCAACCGTCGCGCCCGCGAGGTCCGTCTCGTCGCCGTGAATCGTGAGGCGGTCCTCCTCCTCGGTCACCGACGCGCCCATCTTCCCGAGTTCCTCGGCCATCGCGCGCACGCGGTCCGTCTCCTTGTAGCGGACGTGCTCGCAGTTCTCGATGACGGTGTCGCCGTCGGCGACGGCACCGAGGGCGGCGATGGTCGGCAGGAGGTCCGGCGTGTCGCCGACGTCCACCGTCGTCCCCGAGAGGGCCGCCCGCGAGACGGTCGAGTTCGCCCGCGTCCCGGTCCCAGTCCACTTCGGCGCCCATGTCGCGAACGACGTCCACGATGGCGGCGTCGCCCTGTGCGCTCGGTCGAGCGCCCTCGACGACGACGGTGTCCCCGTCGGCGGCGGCGACGCGCCCGCGGCGAGGAGGTAGGAGATGGAGGAGAAGTCGCCGGGCACCTCGTACTCGCCGCCCACGGGGGCGTAGGACTGCCCGCCCGCGACGGAGAAGCCCTCCGCCGTCGCCTCGGCGTCGACGCCGTACTCGGCGAGGAGTTCGAGCGTGATGTCGACGTACGGCGCGGACTTCAGTTCCGTCTCTAACGCCACGTCGACGCCCTCGTCGGTGACGGCGCCGGCCATCAGGAGCGCCGTGATGTACTGCGAGGAGACGTCGCCCGGAATCGACACCGCGCCGCCGGTCATCCCGTCACCGACGACGAGGGGCGCCCGTCCGTTTCGCCGCGTGGACTCGCCGCGGCCGCCCAGTTCCCCGACGGCGTCGAGGAGCGGACCCTGCGGGCGGGAGCGGAGCGAGTCGTCGCCGGTGAGGACGGTCAAGTCGTCGCCGAGGGCGGCGCAGGCGGTGACCAGGCGCATCGTCGTCCCGGAGTTCTCGCAGTTCACCACGTCGTCGGGCGCGTCGGGGCGGCCGTCGAACCCGTCCACGACCAACTCGGAGCCGTCGTCCGCCAACTCGGTCTCGCCGCCGAAGGCGTCCACGGCGCGCATCGTCGCCCGCGTGTCGGCGCTGACGAGGGGGTTCAGCACCGTCGCCGACGCGCCGTACCCGGCGGCGAGGATGGCGCGGTGGGTGTAGCTCTTCGACGGCGGGGCGCGGGTTCGACCTGCGACGCGAGACGGCGAGACGGTGACGTCCATGCCTCCCGATGGCGCGGGGGTGCGTATGAGGGTACCGGAGGCGGCGAGGATTCCGGCGTGCGACCGACGGCGGCCCCGCGGCGCGTCCGGCGTTCCGCGACGCGTGGGCTTATCAACCATCACGGCGAAAGCGGGGCCATGGACCCGGATTTCTCTCGCCTCGACGACCTGCTGTCCGAGGAGGGTGCCGACGGCTACCTCGTCGACGACACCAGCCACAACTCGACGCAGAAGTACCTCTCGGGGTTCGACGCGCACGACCCGTTCGTCACGCTCTACACCCCCGAGCGGACGGTCCTCCTCGTCTCTGCGCTGGAGTACGGCCGCGCGAAGAAGCAGAGTCGCGCCGACGAGGTGCGCCGCGTCGCCGAGTACGACTACCGCGAACTCGTCTCCGAGCACGGTCCGGCCGAGGCGAAGGCCCGCGTCCACGCCGAATTTCTGGCGGAGTACGACGTGTCGTCCGTGCTGACGCCCGAACGGTTCCCGCTCGGCCCCGCAGACGGCATGCGTGACCGCGGCGTCGCCGTCGAACCCGAGGACTCCGACCGGGTGGCGGAGATTCGCGCCACGAAGACCGACGAGGAGATAGCGCACGTCCGCGAGGCGCAGGCGGCCAACGAGGCGGCGATGCGGGCGACGGAGGACCTCCTCGAAGCCGCCGCCGTCGAGGACGGGACGCTCGTCTACGAGGGAGACCCCCTGACGAGCGAACGCGTCAAAGAGGAGATAGAGGTGACGCTCCTCCGACACGGCTGCGGGCTGGACGACACCATCGTCGCCTGCGGCGCGGACGCCGCGGACCCGCACGATCAGGGGAGCGGTCCGCTCCGCGCGGACGAGGCCATCATCGTCGACATCTTCCCGCGGTCGAAGACGACGGGCTACCACGCCGACATGACGCGGACGTTCCTGAAGGGAGACCCCTCCGAGGAGATACGCGAGTGGTTCGACCTGACGCACGAGGCGCTCGACGCGGCACTCGACGCCGTCGAACCCGGCGTCACCGGCGCGGACGTACACGACGTGGTCTGCGACATCTACGAGGCGGCCGGCCACGACACGCTCCGGTCGAACGCGACGGCGGAGACGGGGTTCATCCACTCGACGGGACACGGCGTCGGACTCGACGTGCACGAACTGCCGCGCATCGCGCCGAACGGGGAGGAACTGGAGCCCGGACACGTGATAACGATAGAGCCGGGACTGTACGACCCGTCCGTCGGCGGCGTCCGCATCGAGGACATCGTCGTCGTCACCGACGACGGGTACGAGAACCTCACGTCGTACCCCGTCGAGTTAGTGGTCTGAGAAGCGATTCGAGACGGCGGTCGCAGACGAAGCGTGAGTCGGGTCGGAGGGAGTCGCTCGCGGCGTCGACCGATTAGCCGCCCGAGGACTCCTCGGCGGTGTCGCCGCCCATCTCGGACCAGCGACCCTGCGCGTGTTCGTACTCTTCGAGGAGCGATTCGAGTGCCTCCGCGGTGGTGGAGTTGAGGACGCCGGCCGCCTGTCTGACGACTTCGCCGTCCTCCACGAGGAAGGCGTAGATTGTCTGTTCACCGACGATACCGAGTCTGCGCTGGAAGGCGTTCTTGTCCACGGGGACGAACACGGTGTTGTCGTCCAACCGACGGCGGGCGTTCGACGGAGACAGACCGCCCATGGTCGTCGGCGGGAGCATCCCGCTGTTTCCGCCGGTGACGAACAGTTCGTAGTAGTCGAAGTGGTCGTACTCCTCGCGGAGTTCGTTGGCGAATCCGCGCCAGGAGTCGACCAGCGACTGTTGTCGCGGGTGGAAACTGAGAACGACGAGCGTCTGTTCCCCCTCGAAGTCGACGGGGAGATGGACTCGTCGACCGTCTGTGGTGCGCCCGGGGACCGAGGGGAACTTCATCGCCTAGGAGGTATGTATGCACCCTTATAAAATTACCCACATTTCAATTTTCTAGAGTGTGTCAGACGGTCGTTAGACGCCCCCTAATCTCTCGAATCGGCGTTACGGCTCACAGCTCGAAGTCGGTCGAAACTACATAAGAATTCTGAGATGTGTGGGTAGAACAACCCACCTCTCACGGACCGCGTCCATTCCCCCTGAGTCGAACGTCACGTTCGGGGCTTAAAATAGTACGCTCCTGAGAATCAGATGTGATAGTCCGTGTCAGTTCGGCCGTTCGTAGTCGGGGTCGAACAGGTGGGCTGACATGGGGCCGGGGTCGGCCCCCTCGACGACGTTGTACCGGTCGAACGCCTCGACGCCCGCCTCGCGGAGAATTTCCTCGTCGTAGAACGCGTTGCCAGTGCACTCCGTCGGGTCGCGGGTCAGCACCTCGGTGACGGCGTCGCAGACACCTGCGGCGTCCGCCAGTCCTCCGGCGTCCCCATACCGAAGTGGCGCGTCGCCTCCGACTCGATGGCCGCGACGGGCCACAGACTGTTCACGCCGATGTCGTCGCCGGCGAGTTCCTCCGCCAGCGACTGCATCACGACGGTCATCCCGTACTTCGAGACGGCGTAGGCGGCCATCCCCGGCCGCGCGGTGTTCGTCACCGGCGGCGAGAACGCGAGGACGTGGGCGTAGTCGCTCTCGCGCAGGTACGGGAGGGCGGCGTACGTCGTCACGTACGTTCCCCGCACGTTCACGCCCGTCAGCAGGTCGAACCGCTTCGGCGGCGTCTCGTCGAACGGGGCGATGTGGATCGCGCCCGCGTTGTTGATGACGAAGTCGATACCGCCGAACTCGTCGACGGCGTCCTCGATGGCCGCCTCCACCGACTCCTCGTCGCGCACGTCTATCTGCCGCCAGATGGACTCGCCGCCCCGTTCTCGAATCTCCTCGGTCGTCTCCACGATGGTCCCCGGCAGGTCGTCTCGTTCCTCCACCGTCTTCCCCGTGGAGACGACTTTCACGCCGGCGTCCGCCAGTTCCAACGCCAACGCCTTCCCGATGCCCCGACTCGTCCCCGTGATAAACGCTACACGTCCGTCGAGTTTATTCTCGGCCATGGGCTTCGTACCGCGGCCGGGTACTTCACGTTTCCTCATGGACTTCGGACGGTCGCGGCCCTGACGAGGGCCGCCGGTCGGTCCGCCCACCGAACCCCTTTTGACGCACCGGGCGCGTATTCGGCGACGATGGAGGTACTCGTCGTCGGCGCGGGTGAGATGGCCGGTGGGTCGGTTCGACGCTGACCCCCGGGTTCGACGTGGCGTACCGCCGACCGCCGACCCCGCCGCCGCGCGCGCCGCCGCGGCGACCATCGACGGCCAGTCGGTCCCACTGGACGGCGACGAGACGTTCGACGCCGTCTGCCTCGCCGTCCCCATCTCCGTCGTCGACGCGCCGTCCGCGACTACGCCCCCCCGGGCCGGCCGCGCGGTGTTCGACGTGACCGGCGTGATGGACGCGCCGGTGACGGCGATGCGGGCGGCGGCCCCGGACCGCGAACGCCTCAGTCTCCACCCCCTGTTCGCCGCGGCGAACGCGCCGGGCAACGTCGCCGCCGTCCACGACGCCGCCGGTCCGGTGACCGAACGCGTCCGCGAGACGCTCGCGGCGGCCGGCAACCGCCTGTTCGACACGACGCCCGCCGAACACGACGAGGCGATGGAGACGGTGCAGGCGAGCGCACACGCCGCCGTCATCGCCTACGCCCTCGCCGCCGAGGACGTGCGCGACGAGTTCGCCACGCCCGTCTCCGAGACGCTCTCGGGCCTCGTGAAGACGGTCACGGGCGGCACGCCGCGCGTCTACCGCGAGATTCAGGAGTCGTTCCCCGGGGCCGACCGGGTGGCCGACGCGGCGACCGAACTCGCCGACGCCGACGCCGAGACGTTCGAGCGACTGTACCGAGAGGCGAGCGCACGACCCGACGACGAAGGAGACGGAGACCGATGATAGATAGAGACGCCGTGCGGTCGAACGCAAAGTATCTGCGAAACGTCCGACCCATCGACCCCGAAGAGATCTGTGAGTACATCGAGGGCAGTCCCCATCCCGCCGTCGTCCGCGAGACGCTTCGCGAGGAGGCGTTCGACCTCGGACTGGTCGAACGCGACGACGGCACGTTCGTCCCCGTCGCGGACGACCCGGTACCCCGGCGCGACTGGTCGCCGACCGAGTTCCCCGAGGCGTACGCGTTCGCCTTCGAGGACCTCCTCGTGGACCGCTACGGGGTCAACTGGCACCGCGGGGAGTCGGGCGACCGACTGCGGGAGGCAATCCGCCGGCTGAAGGCGGACTACTACTACCAGAACGACGTGGAGTACGACGAAGTGGCCGCACTCGGCTACGGCGTCTACCACCTCCCCGACTACTACGCCGCCGTCGGCTACGTCCTCGACGACGTCGCCGAACGCGACCTGTTGCCCCGCACCCTCCGCGTCCTCGACGTGGGCGCCGGGACGGGCGGCCCCGCCCTCGGCCTCCACGACTACCTGCCGGACGACGGACTCGTCGAGTACCACGCGGTCGAACCGTCCGCCTCGGCGGACGTGTTGGAACACCTGCTCGCGGAGACGCGACCCAACTTCCGGACGACGGTCCACCCCGAGACGGCCGAGGCGTTCGACCCCGACTCGGTCCTCCCCGACGGCGAGGGGTTCGACCTCGTCTGCTTCGCCAACGTGCTGTCGGAACTGGACGACCCGACGGCCGTCGCCGAGCGATACCTCGACGCCGTCGCCGACGACGGGTCGTTCGTCGGCATCGCCCCCGCGGACCTCAACACCAGCACGGAACTCCGCGACGTGGAACGCGCCCTCGCGCCCGCCGACGGCGACGTGACCGTCTACGCGCCGACGCTCCGCCTGTGGCCGGGGCACGCCCCCCTCCGCCGCGGGTGGTCGTTCGACCGCGGCGCGGACGTGGCCGCGCCGTCGTTCCAGCGACGACTCGACGAGGCGGGCGCGGCGACCGAGGGCCGCGACCCCGGCGACGGCACGTTCGCGAACGAGACGGTGCAGTTCTCGTACGTCGTCCTCCGACGCGACGGCGAACGCCGCGTGGACGTCACCGCCGACGCGGGCACGTACGCGAAGATGGCCGAGATGGAGCGGCACGTGACGAACCGCATCGACCTCCTCGCCGTCAAACTCAGCCACGACCTGGCCGAACGCGAGGGGGCGAACCCCCTGTTCAAGGTGAGCGACGGGAGCGAGACGGTCGAACACTACGCGGTCCTCACCAAGCGCGACGCCCTCAACGAGGCGGTCGCCCGCGCCGACTACGGCGACGTGCTGGCCTTCGAGAACGTGCTCTGCCTGTGGAACGACGACGAGGGAGCGTACAACCTCGTCGTGGACGGCGAGACGGTCGTCGACAGGGTCGCCTGAGTCGAGTCGGGCGCGTTCCCCGCCGGCGCACCGACTGCGGGGAGCGGTAAGCCTTTGCGCGGTCCGCCGAACGAACGGGTATGGACGACTCGTTCTCTATCCTCCTGACGAACGACGACGGAATCGAGAGCACCGGCTTCCGCGCGCTGTACGAGGCGTTCGACGAGTTCGCCGACGTGACCGCCGTCGCGCCCGCCGACGACCAGAGCGCCGTCGGCCGCAAGATGTCGAACGACGTGGACGTGACCGAACACGAGTTGGGCTACGCCATCGAGGGGACGCCGGCCGACTGCACCGTCGTCGGCCTCGAAGTGCTCTGCCCCGACGTGGACATGGTCGTCGCCGGCTGTAACAAGGGCGCGAACCTCGGGGCCTACGTCCTCGGCCGGTCGGGCACCGTCAGCGCCGCCGTCGAAGCCGCGTTCTTCGACGTGCCCGCGATAGCCGTCTCGCTGTACGTTCCGCCGGGCGGGGACGAACCGTGGACCGAGAAGGCCGACGCCGTCGCGGACTACCGGCACGCGACGGACGCGGCGACGTTCCTCGCGCGGAACGCCCCCGAGGCCGGCGTCTTCGAGGAGGCGGAGTATCTGAACGTGAACGCGCCGATTGCCGGCGGCGACGACGAAGAGCGTGCGCCAATCGAGATAACGGCGCCATCGAAGATGTACGCGATGACCGCACACCACGAGGAGGACGGGCGAATCAGGCTCCACGACCGCATCTGGGAGCGGATGGGGACCGGTGACCTGCCGGACCCGCAGGGGACCGACCGCCGCGCCATCGTCGAGGGGCGGGTATCGGTGTCGCCGCTGACGGCCCCGCACACGACGCACCGCCACGAGGCGCTGGATTCACTCGCCGAGTCGTACCTGTCCTGAAGCGGTTCCCGGGGGGTTCCGAAACCGGAGCGTCAGGACGGACTGCCGCCGTCGGTGGCGGTTTCGGTCCGCCCGTCGCCCGACTGCCGGCCACCCGTCCCGGCGTCGGCGGTCAGGCCGTGGACGATTGCCTCGCCGGTGTCTGCGTCGAACAGGTGGACCATGCTGCGGTCGAGGACGACGCGGGTTCGCTGCCCCTCGGCGGCGTCGGTGTCCATGTCCGGTATCGGGGGCATGCTCATGAGCAGCGACGTCTCGTCGGCCTGCGCCGCGTCTGCGTCGGCGTCGGCCGCGTCGCCGTCTTCGACGGCCGGTCCGGTCATCCCCGACCCGTCGCTGCCGGCGGCCTGCCCGTCCGCCGTCGCCGCCGTCTCGCCCTCGAACTCGGTGTAGACGTAGATGTCGTCGCCGACGGGTTCGAGGACGTTCGTGGTGACGTCGATGGGTGCGGACGGGTCGCCGTCCATGTCGCGGGTGTCCGCCGCGCCGACGGCGCCGTCGTCGTCCTGCAGGTCCGCGTCCTCGGCGAGGAAGATGTCCTCCGGCCGGATGCCGACGGTCACTCGCGTGCCCGACTGCACGTCGAGGACGCCCTCGTCGGCGTCGAGCGAGAACTGCTCCGTCTCCACGCCGTCGTCGGTCACGCGCCCGTCGAGGAAGTTCATCGACGGCGACCCGATGAAGCCGGCGACGAACTGGTTTGTCGGCCGGTAGTAGCAGGTCAGCGGCTCGGCGAACTGCTGGAGTTCGCCGTGGTTCATCACGGCGATGCGGCTCGACATCGTCATCGCCTCCTCCTGGTTGTGCGTGACGTAGATGATGGTCGCGTCCAGTTCCTTGTGAAGTTCCTGCAGTTTCGTCCGCATGTGGACGCGCAGTTTGGCGTCGAGGTTCGCCAGCGGTTCGTCCATCAGGAACACCTCCGGGTCGCGCACGATGGCGCGGGCGATGGCCACGCGCTGTCGCTGCCCGCCGGACATCTCCTCGGGCATCCGGTCGAGCATCCCCTGCATCTGGACGAGTTCGGCCGCGTTCTCGACCCGACGGTCTATCTCCTCGTCGTCGAAGTCGCGGAGGCGAAGCCCGTAGCTGATGTTGTCGTACACGTCCATGTGCGGGAACAGCGCGATGTTCTGGAACACCATCGAGATGTCCCGGTCCTTCGGCGGGAGGTCCGTCACCTCCTCGCCGTCGATGTAGAGGTCGCCGGACGTCGGCTCCGTCAGTCCGGCCACCATCTCCAGCGACGTGGATTTCCCACAGCCGGAGGGACCGACGAGACAGACGAACTCGCCGTCCTCGATGTCGAGGTTCAGGTCGTCGACAGCCGTTACGTCCGCGTACTTCTTCGTGATGTTTCGGTAAGTTACGTCTCCCATGAGGTTACTCCTTGACCGCTCCGGCGGTCAGACCGCTGACAATCTTCTCCTGTGCGACGACGACGAGGATGGCGATGGGGATGACCCCCAGGATGCTCGCCGCCGCCATGAGGTTGTACGACGTGGCGTAGCGTCCCTGATAGCTGAGGAGCCCCCAGACGATGGTCGCCCAGTTGCGGACTCGCCCGTCGGTCATCAGGAACGCGAAGAAGAACTCGTTGTAGACGGAGATGAACGTCAGCACGCCCGCCGTCGCCACGCCGGGGGCGGACAGGGGCATGATGACCTTGAAGAGCGCGCCGAGGCGGGTGTTGCCCTCGACGCGTGCGGCGTCCTCCAGCCCGTCCGGAATCTGGCTGTAGAACGTCGTGAGGATGAATATCGACAACGGCATGAACAGCGCCGTGTACGGCAGCACCATCGCTCCCGGCCCGTTGAACAACATCGGGCTGTTGACCTGTCCGACCTGCGGCAGCGTGAAGAACGTGATGTTCGCCGTGAACAGCTCGAACAGCGGCAGCAGGAACGCCGCCGGCGGGAAGTACGAGATGGCGAGGAAGACGAGCATCAGCGGTCGCCGGCCCGGGAACTCGAACCGACCGAACGCGTAGCCCGCGAAACTCGCCAGCATCAGCACGATGGCCGTGGTGACGACGCCGATGACGAGGCTGTTGAAGATGTAGAGGTGGAACGGGACGCGCGTGAACACCGTCACGAACGCCTCGGGGTTGAACCCGTTCGGCAGCAGTCCCACGTCTATCATGCTGTCGCTGGGCGTCAGCGCCAGCACCGTCAGCCAGTAGAACGGGAACAGCGTCGTGACGAGGAACGCGCCCGTGAGGATGTAGAACAGCGCCTTGTACGTCCGCTCGGGGTTCGACATGGAACTGCTCGCCCAGCGCTGAATCGCGTTCCCGTCGGAGCTATCGGTGCTCATCTCAGAGTCCCCCCGCGCCCTGCACGTCGGCGAACTTGACGATGTAGACGGTGACGACGCCGCCGATGAGCGCCGCGGTGACGAACGCGACGGCGGCCGCGGCGGCGTACCGACTGGTGCTGAACGTCTGGACGACGAGACACGACAGCGACGGCACCGTGCTGCACGACGACACCGTCGTGATGAGCCCGTAGACGCGCATCGCCCCGATGGTGCGGAACAGCATCGCCACCAGCACCGACGGGAGGACGAGCGGCAGCGTCACCGTCTTGAACGCCTCGAGTTTCGAGGCGCCCGACACCTTCGCCACGTCGTACAGCGAGCGGTCCACGCTCTGCAACCCGGCGAGGATGATGAGCGCCATGAACGCCGACGTCTTCCACACGTCGGCGACGATGACGATGATGAGCGAGTCCATGCTGTTGGCCTGCGGCGTCGTCGAGAACAGCCCCAACTGGTGGAGCGGTTCGACGAGGAAGCCCACCGTCGGCTGGAACAGCAGGTAGAATATCATCCCCTGGATGACGATGGGAACCGCCCACGGGAGGATGATGGCGACGCGAACCCAGCGCCGGCCGCGGAAGTCCTGATTCAGGATGAGCGCCTGCCCGAAGCCGATGAGCGTCTCCAGCGTCACGCTCACCACGGTGAAGATGAGCGTGACGGTGACGGCGCTCTTGAACGGCTGGCTCAGGTCGAAGAACGGCCGCGGGAGCGAGGCGTTCATCTGACCGGTCAGCAGTTCGACGTAGTTCTGCAGGCCGACGAATTGACCCAGACGCTCCGCGCCGTACAGCGAGTTCGCGTGCAGCGACATCTGGAACGTCCGGGCCAGCGGCCAGAACGCCACGACGGCGAAGATGACGAGCGACGGGGCCAACAGCAGGTAGGCGAACTGGGTGTCGCTGAGGTTCTCCACCCAGCGTTGGCCGTACCGCACCGGCGAGGACAGGCCGGGACCGCCCGACCGTCCGGTCTCCGTGGACACGGGGACTCACCGTCCCCCCGCCGCGAGTCGGCCTCGGTTCGAAGACTGTTCCTCTCGCTGGGACGCCTCTTCGATGTTCTGAAGCTGTCGTTCGAGGTCTGTCATCGCCTCTGTCGGGGACTTGAGCCCGCTGAAACTCGCGTTCGCCTGCTGTGCAATCTTCGCCGACTCCGGCGGCCACGCCACGGTGACGGGTCGCGGGATGGCGTGCGCGACGGAGTACTTCAACGTCTCGATGTAACGGCCCATCACGGGCACCTCCGCCGCGCGTTCGGAGTCGAACAGCGCCTTCCGCGGCGGGAGGTAGCCCAGCGTCTCGAACAGCCACAACTGGAACTCCGGGTCGGCCATCGCCCGGAGTATCTCCTTGGACGCCTCCGGTCTGGCGGCGTTCGGGTTCAGCGCCATGTGCCACCCGCCGAGGGACGACACCGAGCCGCCGTACCCGTCGAACTTCGCCTTCTCGGGCGTCACGCCGTACGGGATGGGCATCACGCCGAGGTCCTCGCCGAACTCCTCCTCGGCGCCGCTGATGGCGATGGCGTACGGCCAGTTGCGGTGCATGACGGCGTTGCCCGCGGCGAACGGTTTCCGGGAGGACTCCTCCTCCCACTGCAGGACCGTCCGCGGGGCGATGTCGCCGGTCACCGAGTCGAGGGCGTTCTCGGCGTCGCCGTCGATGAACGTCCGGACCATCCGCGCCGAGTCCACGACGGGTTTCGAGTCCGTGGTGACCGGGCGTTCGCCGACGGGACCGAACAGATTCTCCTTCGCGCCGAAGTACGACCCGCCCCACGACCCGGTGAACTCCCGGAAGTCACAGCACGACAGGCCGGCGTACGACTTCCCCTGGAAGGTGAAGCCGTAGGGGTCGTCTCGTTGCGCTTTGACCTCCTTGGCCACCTCCGAGAACGTCTTCCACGAGATGGGTTCTGTCGCCCAGTTCTCCGAGTCCGGACTGTAGCCGGCCTCTTTTACCCAGTCCTTCCGGTAGAGCATGTTCCCCGTCGTGGGGTACAGCGGGAGTGCGAACTGGTCGCCGTTCGCGCCCTGCGCCGTCTCGCTGAACGTCTCGAAGTACTCCGACTGCACCATCTCCGCGAGGTCCGGCATCTCCTCGGAGAGGTTCGTCAACTGCTCGCGCACGATGAACGGAATCGCCCACCCGCTGTCCATCATGAGCAGCGAGGGCTGTGAGAGGTTCGCCGACAGCCACCGGTTGTACTGCTGCTGTCTGGCGCCCGTCGAGGCTCTGCCGGCGATGACGTCGAGCGAGACGTCCTTCGACAGACCGACCTCGTGGAGTTTCTCCTCCATGGCCGCCGAGTTGGTCTTGAGGTCCGTGTTGGCCGCGACCTGAACCGCGCCGGACTCCGTCTGCGCCCGCGCGATGCACCCCGAGAGACTCGTCCCCACGGCGGCGCCGCCCGCGGCCTTCACGAACCGTCTCCGACTGACGTCTCTGCCGGTCATCGGTGAACCCGCCCGATACGTTCACGCGCAGTGCGATGCGGGTGACCGCCGCGTCTCACCCCGGACCACCACCTCTGACGCCGGGGGAACCGCCGGTGAGGCGGCGGTTCCGCGGTTCAGCGTCTCTGTTCTCGGTCCGTCGCCTGCACACTGTCACCGCAGACATATGTGGGTTCACACGACATAATCTATAACCGTTTATGGCCGATATCAAAGACAAATACATGTGAAATAATGTTTCTCGGAGGACAGTGACGCGCGAAGGAGAACGTCGCGGCGTCGTGGTGAGGCGGTGCGTCGGTTCGAGCGACCCGGTCAGTCGTCGCCGGCGTAGCCCGTCGGAATCGCCCCGAGTGCGACGATGGCGGCGGGAATCGCGGCGACGAGCGACCACATCACCGCCTCGGCGAGTCCGCCACCGGTCGTCAGGGTGGAGGCCACGCCGGCGACGGCGACGACGACGCCGACGCCGAGCGCGAGTTTCGTTCGCATACCGTCGTATTCGGCGACTGTCGTGAAATACTTCACGTCGGCGGGGACGCTCAGTCGGTGACCGACACGCCGCCGAAGGCGGTGAATCCGGTGACGACGAGGTCGATTTCGTCGTGTTCGCTCTCGCGGCGCGGCCGGTCGTCGGACGCGCCCGCGAGAATCGGGAGCACGTCCATCTTGACGTTCCAGTCCCGCGGGACGACGACTTCGGCGCCGCCGAACAGGGCGAGGACGTTGACCCGCGCCGGTCGGTCGGTGAGTTCGGCGTCGCGCAGGTCGAGTTCGGCCCCGCCGAACACCGCGGTCAGGTCGCGCCGACGAACGTCTTCGAGGTGTTGCGCCGTTCGACGCCGCCGAAGGCGGCGAACAGGGAGTCGTGGCTGTCGTCGGTCGTCGCCACGCGCGACCGGTACTGTCCGAGGACGACCGAGAGGCCGAACGCGATGACGAGCACCGGCCAGTAGACGACCAGTTCCGAGACGGTGGCGTAGCCGAGTGCGACCAGTTGCCACGCGCCGGCGACGACGACGAGGACCGCCGGACCGACGACGTTGCGGAACCCGCTCTGGACGAACGCCCAGAGGCCGACGAGGACGAACAGCGACGGCGCGTACGTCAGCAGACTCCGGGTGGGCGCGACGTTCGTACTGTCCAACAGGAGGAGAACTCCCAGCAGGACGACGATTGCGCCGAACAGTACCTGACTGGTCGGGATGCGACGGGTGGGGGCGAGTGTTGCTCATGACTAGAGAGACGGTCGCCGGTTCGATAAACCGAGAATCTGGTTCTCAAACGCCGAGAGTCGTCGGGGTTCGAGGGGGTCGTCGGGGTTCGAGGAAGTCGCCCGGATTCGCCTGCGTCCCCGACTTCGATGGAGTCGCGAGAGCGCGCCGCCCCGGACCGGGGCGACTGCCGTCCGGCGGCGTCCCTCCCGGGGCCGGTCCACCACTACCGACTAACTGGTTGGGAGACGTGAGGAGAGACATGCGCGAAGACGCGTCGCTCGCCGACGCCGCCGACCGCCGGCGCGTCCCGGCGTTCCTCCTCCTGACGTTCGCGTGGTCGTGGGGGTTCTGGCTCCCCGAGGCGTTGGCCGCCGAGGGCCTCGTCGGTGGCGTCCCCGCACTCCCCCGACTCGGCGCGTTCGGTCCGACCGTCGCCGCGTTCGCCCTCGTCGTGTACGCGGACGGCCTCGCCGGCGCGCGGGAACTCGCCGCTCGCGCCGTCCGCCTCGACTTCCCGACGCGGTGGCTCCTCCCCGTGCTCCTGCTCTCGCCGGCCCTCGTCGCCGTCGGCTTGGCCGTCGCCGTCGCCACCGGGACGACGCCTGCGTTCCCGTGGGCGGACCAACCGCTCGTCCTCCCCGTCGCGTTCGCGTTCGTCCTCCTCCTCGGCGGCCCGTTGCAGGAGGAGTTCGGCTGGCGCGGTTACCTGCTTGACCCCCTTCAGGAGCGGTTCACGGCCGTCGGCGGCGGCGCACTCGTCGGCGTCGTCTGGGCGGTCTGGCACCTCCCCCTGTTCTACATCCCGAGCGAGACCATCTACTACCGCAACCCCGTCCTCGGCTTCGTCGTCTCCATCACGCTCTTCTCGATTCTCCTGACGTGGGTCTACGACAACACGAACCGGAGCCTCCTGCCGGCGATACTGTTCCACGCCTCGTTCAACTGGTCGCAGGTGATGTTCCCCGTCCTCGACTCCGACCCCGGGAGCCTCGCGTTCGTCGTGGCGCTGGCCGTCACCACGGTGGCCGTCGTCGCCTACTGGGGACCGAGACGGCTCGTCCGGGGCGACGGCGGGTCTTCCCCGTCGCCCGAGCGTTCGTGAACCGACGGCGCACCCGGTACCCCCGAAACCCTTCTCGCAGTTCGGGAACCTTCGGATCGATAGAAGTCCGCAGACGACGTACTCACGCGTATGAGACCAGAGAACGAGTGGTTCAAGCCGGAGCAACTGACGCAGTACTACTACGCGGCCGAAGCGCTCGCCCTCGGCGTCGTCGCCGTCGTCGTCGGCGTCCTCGCAGTCACCGGCGTCCTGTTCGCGGTCAACGACTGGGTCGTGGTCGTCGGCGGCGGCGTCGCTCTCGCCGGATTCGCCTTCCTCACGTGGTGGATTCGGGCGTTCTACCGGACGGCCGACTACCGACTCGGGGACGAGGAACTCGAGTACCGCCGCGGCGTGTTCTTCCGTCAGCGGACGGCGGTCCCCTACAACCGCATCACGAACGTCGACGCCTCGCAAGGTCCCCTCCAGCGACTCGTCGGCGCCGGAACGGTCGGCGTCCACACCGCCGGGTTCGGCGGGCAGACGGGGGCCGAACTCTCCGTCACCGGCGTGAGCGACTACGAGGAGATAAAGGACCAGATTCTGGGCAAAGTCCGTCGCCGGCGTCCCGAATCGACCGAGGGAGACGACGCCGTCGAGACGGGGCGGGCGGGGGCGAGGTCGGGTCGGAGTCCGGGGAACTCCTCGCGGAACTGCGGCGCATCAGAGAACTGCTCGAGGGAGGGCGCACCGCCTGACGGGACCGGGTCGGGAGTCGCTCGCGACCCTCCCTCGCCGCCGGCCGCTCCACCTCCTGACTCGGCACACGTCCGTCGAGTCACAGGAACGCCGGTAAAACGAGCACCATGCAGACGTTGACGACGGCGTGCGTGAGCATGCTAGCCACCGCGTTCCGACTCCACGCGTAGACGCCGACGAGGGCGAGCGTGAAGACGGACTGCGGAATCGCGCCGACGAGCCCCCACGCGGGGTAGTGGACCCCGAGGAAGACGACGAAACTGACGGCGGCGCCGACCCACAGCCGACCGGTCAGTTCGGTGAGTCGCTCTATCGGATACCCGCGCCAGAGAATCTCCTCGCTGACGACGGCGGTGCCGACGAGTGCGAGCTTCACCGGGAGCGACAGTCGACCGATAGCCGACAGCGTCTCGGGCTGTCGAACGTCGAAGGCGACGACGGCCGCACCGGTCGCGAGGAGGCCGAGGACGACGGCGACGACGCCGGCACCGAGCGCCACGAGCGCCTGTCGGCGGGTCGGTCGCCGGACCCCGATGGAGGCGAGCGAGCGGCGCTCCCAGCGGACGACGACGGTGAGGAGGACCGCGACCACCAGCCAGTTCGTGAGACTGCGACGAGCGTCGAACTCGCCACCGACCAGCGACGCGGGTCGGGAGGTCGAGCGGCCAGAGGAGCGGAACGCCGAACAGCGCGACGACCAGACCCACGAGTGCCGCCGGCGAGGCGCTTCGGTGCGTCGAGGACTCCGCGGTACCCGTCGTCATGAGTGTCGTCGTGACGTGCTCGGCGACCGAGCATGAGCCGTTCGCAGATTCCTGACGGATGAGAACGGAGGAACCGGACGGACCCGGCCGGTGGAAATAGGATTAATACCTCTCGACGAGGAGCGTCGGGCGTGCCCGCTGACAGAGCCTGCCCCGACTGCGACGAACCGATGGAACGGATGACGCTGAAGGGGAGCGACGTCGTCGGCGAGATACGGATGGTGTCCGAGGAGCCGACGGAGGGGTTTCTCAGCAGCATCCGCGCCGACGAGATTCTGACGCCCGTCCCGTACGTCTGCCCGTCGTGCCGGCGGACGCTGTTCTACGCCGAAGAGTGAGGCCGTCTCGCGCGGGTCACGTTCCACACCCCGCGCGGAGGGGGACGGCTCAGAACAGGCCGACGACGAACCCGACCCCCATGACGACGAGGACGGCGGCGGAGAACGCCGGGAGGTACGGCGTGTACCGTTCGACTCGCTCCTCGTAGTGCTGGTAGCCGGCTATCAGCAGCATCGTCAGTCCGACGATTCCCACGATGACGGTGACGGCGTACGCGCTCATCAGTTCGAGACAGTGGTTCGACCCGGCGCAGAGCGCGATTATCTCGAACTCCTCCTCGTGGGCGAATCCGAGGAGGAACGCGAACCACGCGATGCCCAAGAGGCCCCGGTCGGTGGCGTCGTCGAGGTCACCGTGGGAGTGCGAGTGGCCGCCGAGAAACGGGACGAACCCCTTCACGCGAGCGAGTCGGCCGCCGTCGTCGTGGTCGTGAGTGTGGTGGCCGCCGTGGTCGTGAGTGTGTCCGTCGTCGTGGTCGTGGTCCTGCCCGCGTCCGGGCTTCTCCATCTCGGCGACGGCGTACCGATGGCCGTCTCCGACCGAGCGGTCGCGGTCAGTGTGGTCGTGGGTGTGCCCGTCGTCGTGGTCGTGGGTGTGTCCGTCGTCGTGGTCGTGGGTGTGTCCGTCGTCGTTCTCGTGTCCGTGCGAGTGGCCGTGGAAGTACTCCCGGATACCGAGGGCGACGAGCAGGACGCCGGCGACGAGACTGACGGGGCCGCCGATTTGGACGCCGCCGAGTATCGTCATCGGTTCGTTCACCTGCGTGAGGTCGAAGTACGACTTCGCGTAGAAGAATACCGCGACCATCGCGATGCTGCTGACGAGGTGGCCGATGCCGAGGATGAAACTCGCCGCGAACCCGTACACCCACTTGTTCGTCTGGTCGAGCGCGTAGGACGCGGCGACCGGCCATCCGTGGCCCGGTTCGATGCCGTGGACGGCACCGAGTGCGACTGCGCCGACGAGGAGGCCGAGTGCTTCGCCGTGTAACATCTCTGTGCGAGGAACTCCCTCAACGACGTGTATAACGGTTGTTACTACCGAATCGGGGGAATCGTCATACGGGGGGACTCTTGTAGCGGCGCGACGAGGCAGGAGGTATGCGAACGAGCTTCAACATCCCGGACGAGATGGTCGAGGAGTTCGACCGTGTGTGGCAGGAACAGGGGATAGAAAACCGGTCACGGGCGGTCAGAGAGGCGATGCTGGAGTACATCGAGTCCCACTCTCGCCTCGAGGATACGAGCGGCGAAGTCGTCGCTCTGGTCGCGTTCGACTATCGACACGACGAGGTGATACAGGAACTCCACGACGTCCAGCACGACTACCCGGACGTGATTCTCAGCACGAGTCACACCCATCAGGGCGAGTGGTGTCTCGAATCGCTGTTCTGTCGGGGGGCCGCCGAGCGAGTGCGCGAACTCACCTATCGGCTCCGAGACTTCGACGGCGTGCGCCGAGTGAAGGAGATGGTAATCCGCGACAGCGTCGAGTGAGTCGGCCGGTGCGACTGCGACCGTTCACCGGTTCTCTCGTTATCCGACCTTGTTCAGGTTCTTGACTGACGTTACAGATTTCGCCCACGTTGTACGTTCGTGCCGCGTGATGGAAGACTTGTCACCCACTCGTTCGAGAAGCGACGAGGACGCCCGCGGAACCACTGACGATTTCCACGTCGGTGAGCGTGAAGCCCGTATCGGCGAGCAGGTTCGCAACAGTCCCCATCCGCGGGAGTGTTTCGTAGCCGCCCCGGGGCTCCGGTGGCCCGAAGAACATCTTATCGGCAACGACGAGGTGGCGGGGGTTGAGCGACGAGATACCCTCGATTGCGGCCCGTAACGTCCCCTCACCGCCCTCGTCGTACGCCATGTAGAGCGCGTAACTCGCGACGACGACATCCACCGCCTCCTCGACGTTCGGTTCCCGAAACGAACCGTGGTCGAACGAGACGTTTTCGACGCCTCTCTCCGCTGCCTTCTCCCGAGCATATCGAAGCCACTCGTCGTCGATGTCGCGCCCGAGGACGCGGTCGCACTTCGATGCGAGTTCGAGCGCGACGATTCCGGTTCCGGTCCCCACGTCAACCACCGTATCGTCGCGTTCGATCGGTGCGTGTTCGACGATGTACGAAACGCACGTCTGGTACGCCTCGTCCGCCGCGCTGTCCTCGTCGTAGTCCATCGGCGTGTACCCGTGATAGTCGTTCTCCGTTTCGTTCATCCCTACTCAGCCGTAGCGACGGTGGGAGGATAAGGGTTCCAAGAGTAATCGTTGACAGGTCTCCGAGGGGGCGTCGTACCGTCGCTTAGAATGTACGCGATACCGAACACTACGTTTCGTGCTACCGACTTTCGCGCTGTTCCACCTTGTTCAACTCGATGAGCAGTCGGAAGATGGCTTTCACGAGGTTCGAGTCCACCTCGAAGCGCTCGGCGTTCTCGCCGGCGCGGTCCATCACGACTTCCTCCTGCCCCTCGTCGGTGGTCGGCAGGTCGCGTTCGTCTTTCACCTGCGCCACGGTGTCGGCGACGTACGTCCGGCGGGCGATGAGTTCGACGATCTCGCGGTCGATGTCCGCGATTTCGGTCCGCAGTTCGTCGAGGCTCATGTCGTCGGGCAGTTTCTCCGTCTGGTCGGTCGTCCGCTGTGTGTCTCGTGTCATCGTACGTATGCTCCGTCGTTTCGCGTCGTCGTCAACCACGTCGTGCCGTCCCGTTCGGCCCACAGGTCCCGCACCCGTTCGAGCGACGAGTCGCCCGGTTCGGCCACCGCGACGACGCTCGGGCCGGTGCCCGAGAGGGAGACGCCGGCCGCGTGCGGCATCGCCTCCACGGCGGGGTCGGTGGGGAACCCCAGCGCGGCCGAGAACGCCAGTCCGTTGACCGTCATCGCCTCGCCGTAGCGACCGTCGAGGGCGAGTTCGGCGACCAGTTCGGCCATCGGCGCGACGTTCGCGCAGGCGTCCACGTCCGCGTCGGCGCTGTATGCGCGTTCGTCGGGCGTCCAGACGAGGACGTCCCACTCGACCGGGTCGCGGGCGAGCAGTTCGTCGGCGTCGTTGTCCGTCACCGTCGCGCCGCCGAGCATCGACGCGGAGGCGTCGTCGAACGCGCCGGTCACGGTGACGCCGACGTCGCGGGCGGCCCGCACGCCGAGTCGGCAGGCCTCGGTCCGGTCGGGGTCGGCGCCGAGGGCGTCCGCGGTGGCCAGCACCGTCGCGTTCGCCGCGGCGCTCGAACTCTTCAGGCCCGCGGCCATCGGCACGTCGCTCTCGGTGCGGACGGTCCCGCCGTGGTCGTCGGCGGCGTACCGTTCGACTGCGAGTTCGACGCATCGTTCGACGAGTCTGGTGTCGGCGTCGGCGTCCTCCGCGACGGACCCCCGGACCGACTCGGAGTCGTCGAGTTCGACGGTGGCGGTGGTCTCCGCGTCGATGGCGAACGCCGACCCCACGCCCGTCGAGAGGGCGTTCAGAATCGTCCCCGCCCCGAGTGCGACTGCGCGGCCGTGCATATCAGTACGGAACCGAGCGAACTGAAAGGTGTAGCGGTCCCCGCCGTATTGGCCTCTGTCTGCGCGGCCGCGGTCGGGAGTCACGGCGGCGACGCCGCAAACGCCCGCGACGCCGTCGTCGACTGCTCACGCCTCGCGCCGGACCATCCCCAGCACCGTCCACGTCACCACCGTCTCGTCGTCGCCGTTCGTGCCGGTCACGGCCACGTCGACGTAGCCGCGTTCGGGGTTCGACTCGGAGGGGCGCTTGGAGACGACTTCGACCGAGGCGGAGAGCGTGTCGCCCGGTCGGACGGGTCGCTGCCACCGCAGGTCGTCGACGCCGCGGCCGCCCATGAAGGCGACGCGAGAGAAGAACGCCTCCGTCGCCAGTCGGTTGCAGGCGCAGTAGGTGTGGAGTCCGCTGGCGACGAGGCCGTCGAACATCGACGCCGCGCCCGCCTCGCGGTCGGGGTGGAACGGTTGCGGGTCGTACTCGCCCGCGAAGGCGGTGATGTCGTCCTCCGTGAGCGTCGTCGTCCGTTCGGCGTCGAACGTGTCGCCGACGGCGAGTGCCTCGTACGAGAGCGTCGCGTCGGCGTCGGATACCGGCGTCGCGTCCATACCGCCCGGGCGCGAGCGACCGACAAATCGGCACCGATTCCGCCGCGCGCATCGCCGCAGTTCGACCGCGCGTATCGCGTCGCTTTTCACCGCTCCGGCGTAACGCCGGGACATGAGCGCGCGAAACGACGTGCCGCCGAGCACCCTCGGCGTGGAACTGCTCGACCACGGCGTGCAGGTCGAGTACACCGACGGGCGGACGACTCTCTATCACGGCGTGCCGGAGGCGGTGACCGGGACGCTCACCACCCGACCGGCGACGGAGACGCACGTCCTCGTGACGGACCCGACGGAGACGGAGGGCGTGATGATATACGTGAACGACCTGAAGACGCACGACGACATCCTCGAGTCCTCCGGCGTCGGTCGCGTCATCCTCGAACCGGACGAGGAGGAGGAACTGTTCCCGGGCGTCACCGTCCGCCGGACCGAGGGGATGCGAACCGAAGTCGAGGCGGACCCAGAGGTGGCCCGCGGGCGCGTGTTCGTCTTCGAGGAGGACGACTGGGGGGAGTCCTCCTACGAGTTCGTGACCGAGTGATGTCGCTCCGGAAACGCTGGCGACCGCTCGAACGGGCGACGGTCGGGGCGGCGCCCGACGCCTACGGCGTCGTCGAGTTCGGCGACGACGACGGCGAGGTGGTCCGCGCCGCCGCCGGCTTCCTGCCCGACGAACTCCGCGAGGAACTCTCCTACGGCGACGCGGCGAAGGTTCGCTGGAAGCGAGCGCAGTCGCGCGACCACGCCGAACGCCTCCTCGCCGACCTGTAGCCTCCCATCTCCGAAGGCCTTCCGCTCCGTGCTCCGCTCTCACTCCGTCACCGGCCGGACTACTGCAGGTACGACGGACTGTCGTCGTCGCTGTCGCAGTTCGTCTCGTGCGTCTGCGCGTCGGATTCGGCGTCGAACATCAGCCCGCACTCGTCACAGCGGTACCACGTCGCGCCGTCTTTCTCCGTCGTGGACACCATGTGAAGTGGTGTGCTATCACGACGCATAACGTTTCTGCCAAACGACGGCGGGCGTCGGACGGGATGTGAGAGGTGGTGACCGACAGTCGTCGAACCGACGGCCGACCGCCGGACGACCGCTCGCAGACGCCACCGGAGAGTACCGTCTGCAAGGTGGTCGCCACCGGTTCGCCGGGTGAGATTCGACCGCCGGACGACCGCTCGCAGACGCTACTCTCAAGACCGACGCACCCGAAGCCGACGCCATGGCAGACGACGAGGGCCTCGAACTCACCGTTCGCGGGGCGGAGAAGCGAGACGCCGGGCGGGGCATCGCTCGCCTCCCCGAGGGGGCGCGGCAGCGTCTCGGCGTCCTCAGCGGCGACACGGTGGTCGTCGAAGGGGGCCGCGAGACGGTGGCGAAAGTGTGGCCCGCCGGCGGCGGGACGCCCGACGGCGTCGTCCTCATCGACGCCGACACGCGGGCGAACGCCGACGCGAAGATAGGCGAGACGGTACACGTCCGGAAGGTGGACGTCGAGGACGCCGCGTCGGTGACGCTGTCGATGCCCGACGGCGTGGCGTTCTCCGACGACGACCGGGCGGTCGAACTCATCAAGCGGGCGATTCAGGACCGTCCCATCCAGTCGGGCGGACAGATTCGCTTCGAGTCGCTGAGTTCGGACCCGTTCGTCGTCAGCGAGACGTCGCCGGACGGCATGGTCCGGGTCACGTCGTCGACGCGGCTGAAACTCACCAAGGAGGGCCGCGTGAGTCGCGTCGTCACCAGCGTCTCCGGCGGCGAGGACGAGGACGCCCCGACCGGCGTCACCTACGAGGACATCGGCGGTCTCGACGAGGAGTTGGACCTCGTCCGCGAGATGATCGAACTCCCCCTGTCGGAACCGGAGGTGTTCGCCCACCTCGGCGTGGACCCGCCGAAGGGCGTCCTCTTGCACGGCCCGCCGGGCACCGGGAAGACGCTCATCGCGAAGGCCGTCGCCACCGAGGTGGACGCGACGTTCATCACCATCTCCGGCCCGGAGATAATGTCGAAGTTCAAGGGCGAGTCCGAGGAGAAACTCAGAGAGAAGTTCGAGGAGGCGCGGCAGAACGCGCCGGCCATCGTCTTCTTCGACGAGATAGACTCCATCGCGGGCAAGCGCGACGACGGCGGCGACGTGGAGAACCGCGTCGTCGGCCAACTGCTCAGCCTGATGGACGGGCTGGCCGCCCGCGGCGACGTCATCGTCATCGGCGCGACCAACCGCGTGGACTCGCTCGACCCCGCACTCCGTCGCGGCGGTCGGTTCGACCGCGAGATCGAAATCGGCGTCCCGAACGAGGTGGGGCGCCGGGAGATTCTGGAGGTCCACACCCGACGGATGCCGCTCGCAGAGGACGTGGACGTGGACCGCCTCGCCGCGCGGACCCACGGCTTCGTCGGGGCGGACCTCGAATCGCTGGCGAAGGAGGCGGCGATGACCGCCCTCCGTCGCGCCCGCCGCGGCGGCGAGACGATTTCGTTCGGCGAGTTGGAGGTCACCCGCGAGGACTTCGAGGCGGCGATGGCGAGCGTCGAACCGTCGGCGATGCGCGAGTACGTCGCCGAGGCACCGACGACGACGTTCGACGACGTGGGCGGACTGGAAGAGGCGAAGCGGACGCTGGAGCGAAGCGTCACGTGGCCGCTCACGTACGCGCCGTTGTTCGAGGCGGCGAACACGACGCCGCCGTCGGGCGTCCTCCTGCACGGCCCGCCGGGCACGGGGAAGACGATGCTCGCGAAGGCCGTCGCCAACGAGACGGACGCCACGTTCATCAAGATGGCCGGCTCCGAACTCGTCCGCAAGTTCATCGGCGAGGGCTCCCGCCTCGTCCGCGACCTGTTCGAACTCGCGGCCGACCGCGAACCGGCGGTCATCTTCATCGACGAGATAGACGCCGTCGCCTCCAAGCGCACGGACTCGAAGACGTCCGGCGACGCCGAGGTCCAGCGGACGATGATGCAACTGCTCAGTGAGATGGACGGCTTCGACGACCGCGGCGAGATTCGCATCATGGCCGCGACGAACCGCTTCGACATGCTGGACGAGGCCATCCTCCGGCCGGGCCGGTTCGACCGCCTCATCGAGGTGCCGAACCCCGACTCCGAGGGCATCGTGAAGATTCTGGAGATTCACACGCGGGAGATGAACGTCGCCGACGACGTCGACTTCGAGGACCTCGCCGAGGAACTCGAGGGACAGTCCGGCGCGGACATCGCCTCCCTGACGACCGAGGCGGGCATGTACGCCATCCGCGACGACCGGACCGAGGTCCGCCGCGAGGACTTCGACGACGCCATCGAGAAGATGCGCGACGCCGAGGAGTCCGGGACGATTCCGGGGCACACGGACTACCAGTACTGAGCCGACTGGACATCGTGGCTCGTCTCCCTCCGACGGTCGATTCGTAACCCCTTATTCTCCGCGGCGACGTTCTCCGGTAATGAACACCATCTACGTCGTTCGCGGGGTGGGCACCGCGCCCACCGAGATGGCGTCCTACGACGCCGCACTCGCGGCCGCCAACGTCCACAACTACAACCTCGTCCCCGTCTCCTCGGTCGTCCCGGCCGACGCCACCGTCGAGGAGGTCGACATCGCGCCGGACCTCGGACCGGCGGGGAACCGCCTCACCGTCGTTCAGGCGCGCGCGACGACGGGCGGCGTCGGCACCGTCTCGGCAGGCCTCGGGTGGACGACGGGTCCCGGCCCGGGCCTGTTCTACGAGGCGGCGGGCGAGGACCCCGAGGGCGTCCGCCGGGCCGTCGAGGAGGGACTCGACGCCGGACGGGGACTCCGCGACTGGGAGTTCGACGACGAACGCGTCGCGGTCACGACGGCGGAGGCCGACGGCGAGGGGTACACCACCGCCGTCACCGTCGCCGCCTACGGCCGCAGCGAACCCATCCTCTGAGGCGGGAGCGGGACCGCGATGTTGAGGCTTCCGACGGGTTTAACTGCGGCGTTCCCGTAGGGTTGGTGACTCATCCTCATGAACGGAAACAACCCCTACGCGGGTGCGCCCGGTGTAGTAGATGCAGGTCGCCCGGCGGAGTCCGAACTCTCGACGGCGCAGGTTCGGCGACTTCGTGAGGCCGTCGCCGGCATCGTCTCGCGGACGCAGAACTACCTGCCGGAAGGCTACGCCGTGGGGTCGGAACTCTCCTACGGGTCCAACGGCCCGCAGGCGACGGTGGCCGTCCACCCGCCGGTCGGTCGACCCATCAGCGCCGCTTCACGCCGGACGAGGAGGACCTGGAGTCGGGGCTCACCGATTCGGACCGCGACGAGGTGGCGCAGGGACTCGCCGCCTCCGCCGCGTTCCAGGTGATGAACGCCGTCGCGACGAACTGACGCCGACCGCTCGATAACCGTTCTCGGCCGCCGCCGTGCGGTCACGACGCTACCCCGAGAGCGGCGGGTCCACGAACAGCCCGTACGCCAACAGCGCGGCCGAGGAGAGGCCGCCGACGCCGACGCCGAACGCGACCTGCACGTCGGCGAACGACGCCGCGAAGACGCCGAGCAACAACGGGAGCGGGAGGAGTGCCAACAACCAGTCGTATCGCGATTCCAACGCCGGGACGACGGTCTCGCCAGTGGGTCTCTTTCTGACACTCATCCGTACTCACCTCGGTCGTTCGTACGGGCGAGTTCGTACTAAATATTACGCCAAACTCACTACCCTGTTCGGCGGAACCTACCGATACGTTACGCAGAACCTCGGAGGAGGACTACTTCCCCCAGAACGGGTCGCGCTGGCGGTGTTTGTCCAGATAGCCGGTCAGCGCTTCGAGTTCGTCAGCCGGAATCTCGTCGGAGAGTTCCTGTTCGAGAATCTTCGCGTGCTTCTCGGGCAACTCGGTCCACAGTTCGTCGCCCTCGTCTATCTGCCGGCCGACGGTGGGGCCGTCGATGGCGACGGAGACGCGGTTGCCCGCGCGAACCTCGGAGACGTCCTCGCCCTGCTCTTGGATGCCGGAGAGTTGGCCGACGCGTTTCGGTTCGTTGCCCTCCCACTTCACGACGTGCGCGTTGTTCTTCAGCGTCCCAGACAGCACCTCGACGCCGACGACGGCGGGACTCGACTGCCGGAACACGTGGTCTTCGAGGATGCGGAACCGACACGGACGCTTGATCTTGTCCAGCACCGTCTCCTGTTGGGCGCGCTTGCGTTCGGCGACGAACTCCTCGTACTCCTCGACGATTGGTAGATGACGTCGTCCTCGAACAGGCGCACGTCGCCCGTCTTCTCCAGTTCGTCCTCGGCGTTCGAGAGGACGTCCACGTTGAAGCCGAGGATGACCTTGTGGTCGTCCTCGCGGGCCGTCGAGGCGACGGCCACGTCCCGCGGGGCGACGTCGCCGACTTCGGCGCGGAGGATGGGCACCTCCGCCTCTCGCAGGGCGTTGGCCATCGCCTCCAGACTGCCGAGGGTGTCGGCCTTGACGACGACGCCCTCCTCCTCGGTGTCGACCTCGATTTCGGCGAGTTCGGACTCGACGTCCTCGATGACGGCCTCGACGCTCCGGTCGCGGACGACGCGAATCGGCGCGCCCGCCATCGCGTCGTCGAGGTCCGGCGCGGCGATTTTGATACCGGCCGCGGCGGCGACTTCCTCCACTTTGTCGAACCGCTTTTCGGTCCGTATCTCGGCGTTCGGGCGCGGTTGCAGGAGGGCGCGAACCTCGGTGACGATGGGGCCGTTGACGCCGCCGACGACGATGGTGTCGTCCTCGCGGACGCTGCCGTCGTAGAGGACGACGTCCACCGTCGCGCCGAACCCGCGTTCCTCCTTCACTTCGAGGACGGTGCCCGCGCCGGGGCCGGCCACGTCCACGGCCATCTCCTCTTTCATGTAGCGCTGGGAGAGGCCCATGAGGACCGCGAGGAGGTCCGGGATGCCCTCGCCGGTCATCGCCGAGAGGGGGACGACGCGACGTTCTTCTGGAAGTTCTGGACGCGCCAGTAGAGGTCCGCGGAGAAGCCCTCGTCGGAGAGGTTGCCGATTATCTCGTAGAGGTTCTGGTCGAGACGCTGACGGGCGTTGTCCGACTGGTCCTCGTACGTCCCCTGGATGGGCGACCCCTCGTTGGGGTTCCACCCGGGCGTCGTGTCTATCTTGTTGGCGGCGACGACGAACGGCGTCCCCGTCCGCTTGAGGATGTCGAGCGCTTCGATGGTCTGCGGCTGGAAGCCGTCGTTCACGTCCACGACGACGATGGCGATGTCGGCGAGTGCGCCGCCGCGGGAGCGAAGCGTGGAGAACGAGTGGTGGCCGGGCGTGTCGATGAACAGGAGGCCCGGCAGGTCGAAGTCCTCCGGCTTGACGAGACTGCCGGCCATCTGCGAGACGGTCTCTAGCGGGACCGCCGTGGCGCCGATGTGCTGCGTGATAGCGCCCGCTTCGCCTTCCGAGACCGCAGAGCCGCGTATCTTGTCGAGCAGCGTCGTCTTGCCGTGGTCGACGTGCCCGAGAACTGCGACGATGGGGGTTCGGAGTGCGTTCGATTCGGTCGTGGGAGGAGCGTCGGCGTCGGTGTCAGACATGAAAAATCACTCCGAGAAGTGTTCTGTACCGATACGCGGGCGGCGCCGAAGTTAAGTCCATCGTCACGCCGTGGCGCGTACGCGCGAGACGCGAGGACGCCGCCGATTTCGACCAGTCCGACGGACGGTCTCGGCCGCCGACGCGTTCGGTTCTCCCGACTCGGCCGTCCGCGGCCCATCTCGTCGGTGCGTTCGTCTCGTCGTCGCGGCCGGCCTCCCCCGCGCCAGCGCCGTCGGACGGTCGTCGGACGGTCCCCGTGGCACTTATGTTACCGTGGCCGAATACCTCTCGTCATGGCCGACGTACTCGCCGAGAACCTCTCCGGAAAGGCCGTCATGGGCTCCGACGGGACGGAACTCGGAATGCTGTACAACATCACGATGAATCTCAAGACGGGAACGCTCCACGACTTGCTCGTCTCGCCGCACGAGGAGGTCCGCCCGGGCCAGTTCGCCTTCGAGCAGGACGAGCAGGGCCGGTTTCAGGTCCCCGTCTCACGCGTCCAAGCCGTAAAAGACTATATCGTCGTTCAGAGATAGACAGGGACAAACTGCCGATGCAGGTTCTCGACTCTTCCGCGTTCATCCACGAGTATCACACCGACGACCAGACGGCCTCGATTCCCCTCGTCAGCGAGGAACTGGAGGACGAGGCATCCTTCCGCTTCGACGCGATGGAAGGGGCGGGGATGCACATCCACATCCCCGCGTCGGGCACCGTCGAGAAGATTCGCCGCGCCGCCGAGGAGACGGGCGACCGGGAGACGCTCTCGGACACCGACATCCGCCTCCTGGCGGCCGCCTTCGAACTCGACGCCACCCTCGTCACCGACGACTACGCGATGCAGAACGTCGCCGAACGCGTCAGCGTACAGGTGAAGGTCATCGCACAGGACGGCATCGAGGAACAGCGTAACTGGCGGTTCCAGTGTCAGGGCTGCGGGCGCGAGTTCGACGAACAACAAGGAGCGGTGCCCCATCTGCGGGATGGAACTCGCGCGGAAGAACCCGGCGTAACGGTCACCAACCGGCGTTCTCCCGACCGGCGGACCCGGCTCCGCGACGGCGGTCCGTCGTCTCCGGGGCGACGCGCCGTCCGCCGCGTTCTCGAATCGGCTCTCTCTCGCCGGACTGCACAGCGGAGCGACTCCGCCGGGTCGTCGCGGCGTCGCGACCGGTCACCCGAGTGCGCCCACGGCCGCGGCGTACGTCATCGCGAACTGGACGACGTTGTAGAGGCCGTGGGCGACGACGGGCACGAGGAGGTTCTCGCTCCGTTCGTAGACGACTCCGAGGACGGCGCCGAGGACGAGGACGACGGTCAGCGAGACCAGAGCGCCCTCGCCGGTGAACGAGGCGAAGTGGATGGACGCGAACGTCGCGCTCGACCCCACGACGGCGAACGGGACGCCGTACTCCCGGCGCAGGAGCCCCTGCACGGCGCCGCGGAACACGAGTTCTTCCGTCGGCGCGACGAGGAGTAGCGTCACGGGAATGTAGTAGAGCCCCAGCACGGGCTGGTCCATAATCTGTTGTTCGAGGACGCTCTGTCCGCTGTCGATACCCAGCGCGGTGATGCCGACGCTGATGACGAGGTAGAAGACGAGGAGGACGCCGAACCCGGCGGCGGTCCACCCGAGGTCACGCCGCGTCGGGCGGCCGCGGTGTATCAGGTCCCACTGGTCGGTGGCCGTCAGGTACCCCGCGCCGGCGACGCCGAACCCGACGAACTGCGAGGCGCTCCGCAGGGCGGTGTAGAGTGCAGTCCCGCGTTCGATGCCGGCGCTCCGGAAGAGCGCGTCGCCGAGCGAGAGGAAGATGGAAGCGCAGACGAGCGCGAGGACGACGACGACGGCGGCGCCGCCGA
>NZ_WPCD01000131.1:0-10301 GCF_009741955.1 Halogeometricum sp. CBA1124
GCCGAGAACGTCGAGAAGCGCTACGGTCGCTGGCAGGAGGCGGTGCAGCGCTCGCTCGACTGGGCACAGGACGGAGGTGACTGATGGCGCTGGCTGACCTGTGGGCCGTCGAGATGCTCATCGCCGCCTTCGCCGGCGGCGCGTTCGGTGCGGCGCTCGGCGCCCTCCCGGCGTTCATCTTCACCGGCTTCATGGTCATCGCCGGTGAGACCGCTGTCATCGCCAACGTCGACGCCGGTTCGATCACCGGCTCCGTCGCGTTCGGCGCGCCGTTCTCCCCGGCTATCAGCTTCGCCGGCGGCGCGGCCGCCGCCGCGTACGCGGCGAAACGCGGCTACATGGAGTCGGGCTTCGACTACCACAACGCGAAGGACATCGCCTTCGCCCTCGGGACGAAACCGGACGTGCTCGCCGTCGGCGGGGTGTTCGGTATCATCGGCTACTGGCTGACCGTCGCCTCGGCGACGTTCGCGATGCCGTACGACCACATCGCGATGGGCGTCACGCTGTCGGCGCTCATCCACCGCGTCGCCTTCGGCTACGACATCGTCGGCAAGCGCGCGGGAAGGGCTTCCTCGACATGTCGCCGTTCGACGCGAGGAGATGCGCGTGATGGGCGAAGCCGCGACGGACGGCGGGAGCGTCGAAACCGACGGCGGGATGGCGACGGCGAGCCGTCTCGCGGTCGAACCGTGGCTCCCCCACCAGTACAAGTGGGGCAACGTCGCCGCCATCGGCGTCGTCGTCGGCATCCTCGGCGGCTACATCGCCATGGTGACCGGCAGCGCGTTCCTCGCGTTCGGTATCAGCGCGGCGTCGCTGCTGTTCCTCAACCTCGGCGTCGAGCGCATCCCCGTCACCCACCACATGGCGCTGCCCGGCAGCACCGCCGCGCTGGCCGTCAGCAACGGCGGTGAGGGCTCGCTCGCCGTCGCACTGCTCGTCGCGGGCGCGTTCGGCCTCATCTGCGCCCTGTTCGGCGAGTTGTTCCAGCGCATCTTCTACGCGCACGGCGACACCCACTGGGACCCGCCGCGGCCGCCATCGTGTTCGGGACGTTCCTCGTCGCGGTACTCTACATCGCGGGCGTCTTCCCGAGTTCCTCGTGGGTCGCCACGCTCGGCATCTGAACGGCACCGTCTCCGGGAACCTGAGCGTTCCCCCCTTCGACCACCTCTCGCCCGTAACGGGCACGGCAGCTCGGATGAATCTCGAAGAACGAATCCTTCAACGCAAGCGACGCGGCGACAGGCGACAACTCGTCCTCGAAGAGGCGTCTCTCTCCCCGGTGTGGCACCCCGCGGAACCGACGGGGCGAGGGCCGACCATCGAACGCCTCCTCGACCGACTCGAACCGGTGTTCGACCACCGCGCGCCAGAGAACGTCTACGTCCGCGGACCCGCCGGTTCGGGCAAGTCGGCCGTGGTGACGGCGCTGTTCTCGCAGTTCGCTCGACTCCTCTCGTCTCCCGAAGACTCCATCGTGACGACGACCCGCGGTGCCGACGCCGACATGCGGTCGTTCGCCTACGTGGACCTCCGCGAGGCGACGAGCGAGTTCGAGTTCTACCACGCCGTCCTCGACGCGGTGACGAGCGAATCTATCCCCCAGCGCGGACTCTCCACCTCGGACCTCCGCGAACGGGTGAGCAGACACCTCCGGGGCGGCCGCATCCTCGTGGTGGCGATGGACCACGCCGACGAGGACGGCACCGACCGACTGGCGTCGTTCGCCGGCGAACTGGAGAGTCTCGGACACCGAACGTCGTGGGTCGCCGTCGGCCGCAGCGCTCCCGGCGAGGTGTTGCCGGACCCCCACGCGACGAAGACGGTCACCGTCGACTCCTACCACCGCGCGGAACTCACGGACCTGTTGACCGCCCGCGTCTCGACCGGCCTGACGAGAGACGCGACGACGCACCAGCAGATTCGACGCCTCGCGGGGTGGGCGGAGGGCGACGCGCACGACGCCCTCGCGGCCCTCCTCGGCGCGGTGGACATCGCGCTCGACGAGGACAGCGACGTCGTCGAAGACGCGCATCTCGACGCGGGGATGGACTCGGTCCCCCGGCCGTGCGTCGCGCTGGGTCGGGTCCTCGCCCTCTCGGAGAATCGGCGGACCGTCCTCCGCCGACTGGTCGCGCTCGACCCCGAGGACCGGTCTTCGGTCGGTCGCGCCGCCTCGGTCATCGCGTCCTCGGCGTCGCTCTCGGAGAGCACCATCACGCGCTACCTCTACGAGTTCGCCGAAGTCGGCATCGTCGAACGCGTCCCCATCGAGGGCACGCAGAGCGCCGGGCGGCCGCCGAGTCGCGTCGAGACGCGCGTGCCGACGCGGGCGTTCCTGCGCCTCACGCGCGGCGACGAGTGACGCGACGCGTGCCGGACGCCGGACGCCGAAGCGGCCCCGTCGCGTCGTTCAGAACTCGCCGGCGACGATGTCGGCGACGCGTTGTGGGTCGTACAACTGTTCCTCGACGCCGTACACCTGCTCGGCCGCGCGCTGGGTGACGACGAAGTTCGTGATGGGCCCCTGATACAGCGGGCCGCCGCGGTAGACGTCGCCGTTCTGGACGGCCGTGAGCGAACTCGCCGTCTGGTGGTCCTTCATGAACGAGACGACGGTGTTCTGGAACTCCTCGGCCGTCTGGCTCTCGTGGCCGCGACAGAGGAGCACGTCGGGGTCTATCTCCAGCAGCGTCTCGTAGTCTATCTTCCCGCGGGTCTCGTGGAAGTCCTTCACGTCCGTCTCCGCGAGGGCGTCGCGCACCTGCAGGTCGCGCCACTGCTTGAAGCTCGTCCCCTCGCCGACGAGGTACGGCGAGAACGACTCGGGTTCGTCGCCCGCCGCCCAGACGACGGCGACTGCGGGACGCTCGGACTTCGAGGACGGGACGACCGAGGAGACGTTCGACTGGAACTCCTCGTGGAGGGAGGCGAACGCCTCGTACCGCTCTTGCTCCTGAAACACCTGCGAGAGCTTCTCGAACGCCTCGTACAGCGAGAGGTACGGGTAGTCCTCGTGCCACGTGTACCCCGTCGAGAAGATGCTGTTGCCGAAGAACGGGGCCACCTGCTCGGACACCTCGTCCACGTCGGCTCGCTCCCACCCCTTGAACCGGTTCATGAGGAAGTTCGGGTCGACGACGTGCACGTCGCCGTCGAGTTCGTAGAACACCTCCTTCGAGACGCCGTCCGAGTAGAGAGCGGTCATCCCGCTCTTGTCGACGCTCACGCCGGGAATCTCGTCGTAGTAGCGCGTGTGGTACCGGCTCGGGAGCCAGACGCCTTCCGGCGGTTCGACGCCGAGGGCGACCCCCATGTCGGCCCAACTGCCGTTGTTGGCGACCCACGTCTCCGGCACCGACTCGAACGTCACCTCGCCGACCGGCGGCATCGACACGGAGTACGATTCGCCGGACTCCGTCTCGGTCGCCGTCTCCTCGGCCGTCTCCGAGTCGGTCGGCGTTCCGGTCGCCGTGTCCGTCGCGGCGTCGGTCGCGCCCGCCTCCGTCGCCGTCCCGGAATCCGAACTGCCGCTACACCCCGCGAGGAAGCCGGACGCGGCCAGAACGCCGCTCGCCTTCAGTACGTCGCGTCGCGTACGACTCCGTGAACCGTCGTGTCCCATTACGATTTAGGCAAGCCTAAAGACTGAAAGGTATTTCGAAACGAAAGCTAGTCGGCGCGGCAGTGGGACCCGGCGTTCGACAGCCTTTTTCGCGAGCGCGACGTATCTTCGGTCGAAGCGTACGGTTCGCGACGTAGGATACCGGGAACCGCCCGCTTCACTTCTGTACCGAGAACTCGCCGCTCGGAGCGGCGGGACCGGAAACTCGGCGAACGTCGCCGGTGGGCGGACGGCGGGGACGACGGACGTCGGGAGTCAGACGTCGCCGGCGACGATGTCGGCGACGCGTTCGCGGTCGAACAGTTCCTCCTCGACGCCGTACAGCGTCCGCGCGAGACGCTCCGTGACGACGAGGTTCGTGATGGGACCCTGATACAGCGGACCGGCGCGGTAGACGTCGCCGTTCTGGACGGCCGTGAGTTGGCTCGCGACGTCGTGGCTCTCCATGAACGAGACCACCGTGTTCTGGAACTCGTCGGCCGTCTTCGCCTCCTGTCCGCGAATCAAGAGCACTGCGGGGTCGACTTCCAGCAGCGTCTCGAAGTCGATGGCGCCGCGGCTCTCGTAGAAGTTCTTCACGTCCGTGTTCGCCAACGCGTCCTTCACCTGCAGGTCGTTGAGGTGCTTGAAGCTCGTCCCCTCGTCGATGGTGTACGGGTAGAACTGCTCGGGTTGGTCGCCGCTGCCCCAGACGACGGCGGCCGACGGTCGCTCGCTGCGGCCGGGGACCACCGGTGCCAGCGCCGCCTGGAACTTCTCGTGGAGGCCGTCGAACGCCTCGAAGCGGTCGGTGCGCTGGAACACCTGCGAGAGCTTCTCGAACGCCTCGTACTGGGTGTAGTACCGGTAGTCCTCGTGCCACGGGTAGCTCCGCGAGAAGATGCTGTTACCGAAGAACGGACCGACGTTCTCGGCTATCTCGTCCACGTCGGACTGCGCCCACTTCCCGCGGTTCAGGAGGAAGTTCGGGTCCGCGACGTGGACGTCCACGTCCAACTCGTAGAACTGCTCCTTGCCGATGCCGCCGTCGCCCCACAGTTTCTGTATGGAACTCCCGTCGACGCTCACGCCGGGAATCTCGTCGTAGTAGCGCGTGTGGTACCGGCTCGGGAGCCAGACGCCCGCCGGCGGTTCCAACCCGAGCGCGACGCCCATGTCGGCCCAACTGCCGTTGTTGGCGACCCACGTCTCCGGCACCGACTCGAACGTGACTTCGCCGACCGGTTCGATGGACACCGAGTACGACTCGCTCGCCTCGGTTTCGGTCTCCGTCTCCTCCTCGGTCGCCGTCTCGGTGGGCGTCGTCGTCGCCGCCGCGGTATCGGTCGCGCCCGCGCCGGTCGTCGTCCCACCGTTCGAATCGCCGGTACAGCCCGCGAGGAAGCCTGACGCGGCCAGAACGCCGCTCGCCTTCAGTACGTCCCGCCGCGTTCGACTCCGTGAACCGTCGTCTGTCATCGTATTTTAGGCTAACCTAAAAGTTCAAAGCCGTTTCGATACGGCCGGCTCACAGCGAGTGCTTCGGGACGATTTCGGGGTCGGGCGTGTAGGAGACGGCCGCCTCGACGCGGAACACGTCCGCGAGGAGTTCCTCGGTGACCACTTCGCTCGGCGGTCCCCAGTCGTACACTTCGCCGTCCTGCAGGGCGATGAGGTAGTCGGCGAAGCGGGCGGCCTGCGCGATGTCGTGGAGGACGACGGCGACGGTGACGTCGCGCCGGTCGTTCAGTTGCTGGACCGTCTCCATCACGCGCATCTGGTGGTGCAAGTCGAGGTACGTCGTCGGTTCGTCGAGGAGGAGAACGTCCGTGTCCTGTGCGAGCACCATCGCTATCCACGCCAGTTGCTTCTGGCCGCCGCTGAGGTTGCCGACCGTCTGGTCTCGGAGGTGCCCGACCCCGGCGAGTTCGATGGCGCGTTCGACCGCCTCCTCGTCCTCCTCGTCCACCTGCTCGAAGAAGCCGCGGTGAGGGTAGCGGCCGTGGTACGCCAACTCCTCGACGGTGATGGAGTTCGGCGACTCGTTCTCCTGCGAGAGCAGGCCGAGTTCGCGCGCGAACTCCTTGTCGCCGTACTCCTGAATCGCCTTCCCGTCGAGGAGGACGTCCCCGGCGTCGGGCGCGAGTTGCTTCGAGAGCGCCTTCAACAGCGTGCTCTTGCCGCTCCCGTTCGGGCCGACGAGGGCGGTTATCTCCCCCCGCGGAACGTCGATGCGGTCGCACTCGACGACCGGTTCCTCGCTCGTCGCGTACGACAGCGTCAGGTCGTCGCCGACGAGAGCGCTCGTCTCGTCCGACCCGTCGGTGCCGTTCGTCGCACGGTCCGTCTCGGTCGCTCCGTCGCTCTGTGTCCGGGTCATGCTCGTGTGCTCGTCTTCGTGCTCGCTCTCGGCCATCTAGACGTCACCCAGATTCTGCTGTTTCCGCATGAGGTAGAGGAAGTACGGACCGCCGACGAGGCCCGTGACGATGCCGACGGGCACCTGAACGGGCGCCATCGCCAGTCGCGCACCCACGTCCGCCAGCACCATCAGCGCCGGACCGACGAACAGACAACCGACCATCAGGCGCTTGTAGTCGCTCCCGACGAGGTTGCGGACGACGTGCGGGACGATGAGGCCGACGAAACCGACGATGCCCGCGACGGCGATGGCGGCGCTGGCCGCGAGGATGGCGACGCCCGAGAGGAGAAAGCGGGTCCGCTCGACCGACATGCCGAGCGAGCGCGCCGTCTGCTCGCCGAGGAGGAGGACGTTCAACTGCCGCGCGCCGAGGGCGGCGAGGGCGACGGCGAGCGTCGTCGAGGGGAGCGCGAGCCTGACCTGCTCCCAGTCGACGCCCGTCAGCGACCCGGTGGTCCACGCGATGGCGCTCTGGACGACGGCCAGGTCGTCGGCGAAGAAGAACAGCCCCGTCTGCAGCGACTGGAAGATGGTGGAGACGATGACGCCCGCGAGGACGAGTCTGACCGGCGAGGTGCCGTTCTGCCACGCGATGGTGTAGACGATGATGAACGCGGCGGCACCGCCGGCGGCGGCGATGAGGGGGAGGAACGGGGCGAGACCGCTGAAGACGACGAGCGTCAGGAGGATAGCCAGTCCCGCGCCGGAACTCACGCCGAGGATGTACGGGCTGGCGAGTTCGTTCCGCGTGACCGCCTGGAAGATGGCCCCCGAGACGGCGAGGTTCGCGCCGACGAGGATGCCCACGAAGACGCGCGGCAGGCGGATGTTCCAGACGATGAGCGTCTCGGTGGGCAGTTCGGGCAACTCGCCCCGAAAGCCCGTGACCGCACGCATCAGCTCCTCCCCGAGGACGAAGTTGAGCATCCAGCGGGGGTCCAACAGCACCGTCGTGTCGAGGACGGCCCGCCACGCCTGTTCGAGCGTCATCGAGTACGTCCCGAAACTCACCTGCACCAGGCCGCCGAGAACCACCACCGCGACACTCGTCAGACAGACCGACAGGAGCGTCGCGTCCACCCACGCGAACGCCCCGAGACGGTCCAGCAGCCGACCGGTCCGCGCGTCTCCAGACATCGTTGCTTTAGGCATACCTAAACAGCAGGTAAATCAGTTACGACATCGGCATCGGCACGATAACTGATAAGCGACGCACCGGATACGTCGGTTATGAACGTGGCAGCCGTCCAACTGACGGCCGAGGAGTCGGTCGAATCGAACGTCGAACGCGCCGTCTCGCGCGTCCGCGACGCCGCCGAACGGGGCGCGGAACTGGTCGTCCTCCCGGAGATGTGGAACGTCGGCTACTTCGCGTTCGACGCCTACGACGACGCCGCCGAACCGGTCGACGGCCCGACGGCGACGCGTCTCGCCGGGGTTGCCGACGAACTCGGAATCCACCTCCACGGCGGGAGCGTCGTCGAACGCGACGGCGACGACCTGTACAACACGAGTCTGCTGTTCGGGCCCGACGGCGAGCGACTCGCCTCGTACCGGAAGGTCCACCTGTTCGGCTACGAGTCCGACGAGAGCGAACTCCTGACGCCGGGCGAGGAGGTGGTCGCCGTCGAGACGCCCCTCGGCACCGTCGGCCTCACGACCTGTTACGACCTGCGGTTTCCCGAACTCTACCGGCAACTCGTGGACCGCGGCGTCGAGTTCCTCCTCGTCACGTCGGCGTGGCCCGCGGCCCGCACCGACCACTGGCACCTCCTCACGCGCACCCGCGCCGTCGAGAACCAAGTGTTCCTCGTCGCCGCCAACCTCGCGGGGACGAACCGCGGCGTCTCGATGGGCGGCCAGAGCGTCGTCGTGGACCCGTGGGGCGTCCAGCGAGCGAACGCGGGCGACGCGACCGGACGGTGGTGGCGGACGTCGACCGCGAGGAGGTCGACCGCGTCCGCTCGGAGTTCCCCGCGCTTCACGACAGGCGGTTCGACGCCGCGTACTCGCTGGACGGGTGACGGAGCGACAACGGGGGCGCGGGGACGACGGAGCGCAATCGGGATGACAGCGGGGAGAGGAGTTTAGTTCCCGTCGCCCCTCTACACGACGATGCAGTTCGGCTTCACCTCGACCGTCGACCGCTCTCGGGCGATGTGGTGGCTGCTCGGGCTCGCGATACTCCTCGTCCTGGCGTTCGTCGCCGACGCCTACCTCGGGACGTTCATGCTCGGGCTGTTCCTCTACTACGCGACCCGGCCGGTGTACTCGCGGATACGCGACCGAGTCGGCCAGCAGAGCGTGGGCGCGGCCGTCGCGCTCCTCGTGCTCTCGCTGCCCATCGTCGTCCTCGTCGGCTACACCGCGCTCGTGGCGATTCAGGAGCTGAGCTCGTTCGTCGGCCAGAACCAGCAGGGGATTCTGGCGGCGGTCCAGCCGTACCTCGGCCCGTTCGAATCGGTCCGCGACCCGAACGAACTGCTCGGGACGCTGGCGGACGACCCGCGCGGGCTGTTCGAGTCGGCCGACACGGCGACGGTCAGCACGGTTCTGGCGTCCCTCGCGGGGACGGCGTCGTTCGTCCTCGGCGCGGCGCTGCAGTTGTTCATCGCCTTCGCCTTCGCGTTCTACCTGCTGCGGGACGACAGACGGCTCGCCGCGTGGACGCGCGAGAACCTCTCGGGGCGGGGCGGCGTCGTCGACGCCTACCTGACCGCCGTCGACCGCGACCTGAAGACCATCTACTTCGGCAACATCCTCAACGCGTTCGCCATCGCCATCATCGCGGCCGTCTCCTACAACGTCATCAACCTGTTCGCGCCGGCCTCGCTGTCGATTCCGTCGCCGACGCTGCTCGGCGCGCTGACGGGGGCGGGGAGTCTCATCCCCGTGGTCGGGATGAAAATCGTGTACGTGCCGGTGACGATTCTGCTGGCGGTGGAGGCGGCGGTGACCGACCCCGCGACGCTGTGGATCGCCCTCGTCTACGGCGCCGTCTCGCTGGTCATCGTCGACACCATCCCGGACTTCCTGCTCCGCCCGTACGTCTCGGGACGGAACCTCCACACGGGGACGGTGATGTTCGCCTACATCATCGGCCCCGCGCTGTTCGGCTGGTACGGCCTGTTCCTCGGCCCGCTGTTACTCGTCGTCGGCGTCCACTTCGTCCGCATCGTCCTGCCGGAACTCGTCAGCGGCGACCCGCTCGACCCCGACGCGCGCGGGCGGAACCCGCTCAGTGCGGCGGAGGACGAGCAGCGACGCATCGACGACTTCGGCGCGACGAGCGACGACGACGACTGAGGCCGAGTCGGGTCGCGGACGGCCGAGCGGTCCCGGCCGCCGCCCACACGTTCGGAGTCGATAGATTCGCTCGAATGAGAACGTCGGCCGCCGGACCCATCACCGGAGAGGCCAACTCGTTCACAATGCGCTTCGAGGGCGGCGAGACGACGGCGGTGCTCCGAACGGTCGTCGAACGCGTCCGCGAGCAGAATCTCACGTTTCTCGCCGGGAGTCTCGCGTACAGCGCGTTCGTCTCCCTGATTCCGCTGCTGTTGTTGCTGTTGCTCGCCGTCGGGAGCGTCGGCAACGAGATGGTCGCCGCGCGCGTGTCGGGCCTCACCGAGGCGTACCTCACGGCGGGCGCCCAGACGGAGATACGGGCCGCCGTCGACAACGCGGGCGGCGAAGTCGGGCTCTCGGTGACGGGAGTCCTCGTCCTCCTGTGGGGCGCGCTCAAACTGTTCCGCGGCCTCGACACCGCGTTCGCGGAGGTGTACGTGACCGAGTACGAATCGAGCCTGTTCGAGCAGTTCCGCGACGGACTCGTCGCCCTCGTCGCCCTCGGTGTCTCGCTGGTCGCCCTCACGCTCGCCGGGGGCGCGTTCGCCTACCTGCGGATTCCACTGCTCCACGTGCTGAACCCGCTGTTCCTCCTCGCCGGTCTGAGCCTCACGTTCCTCCCGCTGTACTACGTCTTCCCCGACGTGGAGATGACCGTCCGCGAGGCGCTCCCCGCGCCGTCGTCGCCGCCGGCGGGTGGGCGATACTCGAAGTCGGCTTTCAGGTGTACGCCGCCAACGCCGGCCGGTACGAGGCGTACGGCGTCATCGGCGGCGTCCTCCTCCTCCTGACGTGGCTCTACTTCAGCGGTCTCGTCGTCCTCCTCGGTGCCGCCGTCAACGCCGTCCTCTCGAACCGGAGTCGAGACGTGAACGTCGACCCGGTGTTCGGCGGCATCCCGCCCGAGGAGAAGCGCCACAA
>NZ_WPCD01000177.1:0-7638 GCF_009741955.1 Halogeometricum sp. CBA1124
GCGTTCGCCGACGCCGACGTTCGTCGCCGACAGCGTCAGGTTCGACACGCGGAAGGCGCCTCCTCGTCGGCGGAGGGGACGGAGCCGCTACTGCCGGAACTCCCCGACGGACTGGACTGCCGAGACGGTCTGTCGTCGTCATCGTCGTCACCGCCGCCACCGCCGCCGGGGTTCGCCGGCGGGTTCGACCCGCCGCCGTTACTGTCGTCACCGTCGTTCCCGTTGCCTCCGTCGTTACTGCTGTCGTTCTCGTTGTCCCCATCGCCGCTACTGTCGTCGCTCCCGTCGGACCCGCCGTTGTCTGGCACCGGCGCGGTGGACTCGTTCACGTCGACGAACACGAACGTCGGCGCGGAGCGGTTGCCGCTCTCGTCCGCGACGGTGTACTCTATCAGGTCGTCGCCCGTCGCACCGCCGTCGTGGCGGTAGACGAGTTCGCCGTTCGTCACCGTGGCAGTACCGAACTCGCCGTCGCCGTCGATGCGGAGCGTCTCCGCGTCCACGTTCGCGGAGTCGTTCGCGAGGACGTCAACGGTGACTTCGCCGCCGGGGTCGACCGACGCGTAGTCGTCTCTGGTCTCGGGCGTCCCGTCGTCCGCCGGTGCGGCCGCCTCGGCGGTCACTTCGACGGTGGCGACGTTCGAGACGGCGCCGTCGCCATCCGCGACTTCGTAGGTGAACGAGTCGGTCGTCGCGCCGTCGCCGGTGTGCGTGTACGTGACGGTGCCGTCGCCGTTCGTCGTCACCTCGCCGGCGGCGGGTCCGTCGACCACCGTCACCGAGGCGTCGTCGACTGCGCCGTCGGCGTCACCGTCGTTCGCGGTGACGGGTATCTCGACGCTCTCGCCGGCGGTGACGGTCGCGGCGTCGTCGTTCGCCGTCGGCGGGGCGTTGGCCTCGCTGATTTGGTAAGTGAGGTCCACCGTCGCCGGCGCGGATTCGGAGCCGTTCGCGTCGCTGATGGCGACGGTGAACGCGTCACCCGTCGCGTTCGCGTTCGTCGTGGTGTACGTCACGGACCCGTTCCCGGGGTTCGTCACCGTCCCGTTCGTCGGTCCCTCGACCACGCGGACGCTCGACGCGTCGACGTCGCCGTCGTCTGTCGCGCGCGAGGTCACGTCGACGACCTTCTGCCCGCCGGTGTAGGTGACCGAGATGTCGTCCAGTCGGGGCGGTTCGTTCGCGCCGTCGGTCCCGACGTACTTCGCCGCGAGGTAGTTCTGGACCTGTCGCCGTTCGGTCTCCGAGAGGGCGCGGTCGTAGACGAGGACGGCCGACACCTGCATCTCCGTGTAGGGCGGCGGCGTTATCTCGCCGCCGACGACGAACCGCTTCGGGTTCGTCTGACTGGTGCGTGCCGCTGTTTAGCTGCTGGCCGTTCGCGTACTGGGTGAACTGTCCGCCCTCGTAGACGACGGACTGGGTGAGCCACCCGGCGCCGAGGCCCCGTCGGTCGGCGGGGAAGTCGTTGCCGCCGCCGAAGCCCTGCACGGTCAGCATGCCCTCGTCGTCCACGACGAGGCCGAACGCCCGGTTCGAGGCGGCGGCACCGTACGCCGCGCCGCCGAAGCCGCCGCCGTTGTCGGTGTAGTTGGCGACGAGGAACATCGTCCGGTTCTCGTCCCCGGCGGGGAAGCCGATGAGACCGGTCCGCCGGAGCACGTCGTCCTCGCCGTCGAAGGCGACGGCGGCGGCACCGTCCGCGCCGCCCGCGACGAACTGGGGTGCGCCCGCGGCGTCCAGGTCGTTCCCGTTCCCGGACGCGTCGGTCCACCCGGTCACGGCGCTCCCGTTCGTCGTCACGCCCGCGTCGGCCTCGTAGTGGCCGACCAGTCCGCTCTGGGGGAGTCCTTCGCACGACCCGGCCGCCTCGTACCGCGCGGTCAGCGTCGCGTCCGCGTCGGGGACGGTGTACGTCCGCGTGCGGTCGGTGTCGCCGTCGCTCCAGTTGGCGAACTCGTACGTCGTCCCCTGCCGGCAGACCGATTGCGGCGCCGACAGGCTGTGTTCGTAGCCGATGACCGTGTCGAACGTGTAGCCGCCGTCCGTCGATTCGGGCGACCCCTCGACGTCCACGGGGACGCCGTCGGGCTCCGTCCGGAGCGTCACGTCGACTTCCTCGGGCCGTATCTCGACGCTCTCCGTCGTCTGCAGGCCGTCGGAGTCCGTGGCGGTCACCGAGATGGTGTAGCCCACGTCACCGGTCGTCGGATGTCCCGTCGTCGGCACGTCGAACGTGAAGGACTCGCCCGTGGGGGTGCTGTCGGGGTGGATGTGCGCGTTGTGAGCGAGGCGGACGGACCACTCGATGGCGTCGCCGCTCAGTTCCCCGTCCTCCGGGTCGGTGACGTTCGCCGTCACGTCGATGGACTCGCCCGCGCGGAACGTCGACCCGTCCGCGGGCGACGTAATCTCCACGTTCGGTGCGCCGCCGGCGCTGACCGTCGTGGTGTCCGACTCGACCGTCGCGTTCCCGTCGGTCACCTCGACGTAGGCGTCGTACGACCCCGCGTTCTCGTACGTGTGAGTGACGCTCGCGCCCTCGGCGGACGTGCCGTCGCCGAAGTACCACGTGTACGTCAGGTCGTCGCCGTCGGGGTCGCTGGCGGACGCTCGAACGTCACGTCCAGCGGTGCCGCGCCGGACTGTGGCGTCACGCTGGTCGAGTCGATGCTCGGGACGGTGTCGGCGTCCGTGCCCTCGTAGACGTAGCGGATTATCGACCCCTCGCCCGTCTGCCCGATGTAGTTGGTGCCGTACAGGGCGCCGTCGGGCCCCGTCGTCATCGAGACGATGGCGCCCGCCTGCCGGGCGAAGTTGTAGCTCGCTCCGACCTCGGTGCCGTCGTCGTTCAGCGTGAGGTACTTTATCCAGCCGTCGTTGTAGTCGCTGTAGAACAGGACGTTGTCGTACTCGTCGGGGTAGGCGTCGCCGGTGTAGACCGGACCGACGGTGACGGCGGCGCCGGGACGGAAGCCCGACTCACCGTGCGAGTAGGTGTAGAGGGGGTCCGTGTACGAGGGGTCCTCGCACGTCCCCTCGCAGTCGGGCCAGCCGTAGTTCGCGCCCTTCTGCCCGATGTTGATGTCCTCTTGCGACTCCGGCTCTTTGTTGCCGCCGACTTCGCCGATGTAGAAGTTCCCGTTGGGGGCGAACTTCGCGCGGTAGGGGTTCCGGAGGCCGGACGCCCATATCTCGCCGAGCGTCTCGGGGTCGCCGTCGTTCGCGTACGGGTTGTCCTGCGGGATGGAGCCGTCCTGATTCAGACGGATGACCTTCCCGTCGGGCACGGAGAGGTCCTGTGCGCGCCAGCCCTGGAACTCGTCGCCGGTCGTGATGTATATCTTCCCGTCCGGGCCGACGTCGAGGCCGCCGCCGAAGTGACAGCAGACGATGGAGTTCCCGGCCCGAATCTCGTTCCGCCAGAGGATGGCGTCCTCTATCGACTCGCCGGCCGGTTCGCCCCGACTCGCCGTCCCGCCGCCGTTCTCCACGTGTTCGAACTTCGCGAGGACGTTTCGCGGGTCGGTGTCGACCTTCTCCTCGGCGTTCGGGTTCGCGAGTCGCGTGTAGTAGAGGTAGAACTCGCCGCTCTGCTGGAAGTCCGGGGCGAGTGCGATGCCGAGGAGTCCGCGTTCACGCTGGGACTCGATGCTGTCGACGTTCTTCAGGTCGAGATACGTCTCGGCTCCGCCGTTCGTGTCCGGGTCGTCGATGAGTATCTCGCCGCCCTGCTGGATGACGAGCATCCGGCCGTCGGGGAGGAAAACGGTCTCTGTCGGTCGCTGGAGTCCGGAGAGGACCGTCTCCTTTCGGAACGCGTCGGAGTCGGTGGCCCACTCGTTCGAGCCGTCGGTGCCGCCGCCGGCCGTGTGGTCGTCGTGCGCCGCCGCGGGTCCGGCGGCGAAGACGACGCCCGCAGTGATGGAGGATGTGAGTGTCACGATGGCCAAGAGAACGGCCAGTGCGCGCTGTCGGGTGTCTGAGCGAATCATGGATAGACTGCGTTGGCCAGTTGACAGGGAGCCGGCACCCAAAGTTAGCCACGACAATCTCAGACCCGCCGCCGATAACGGCTCTCTGAACTTCCGAACGTCACGATAAAACGCCGTCCTAACAGTAACCGTACTCTAGAAGACCGCATTTGGATAATTACTCTAATTACGCACTTTCAATTTTCTCTACTGGTACGTTGCCCGGACGCGGGCGTCGTCACGCGGCCGACGAACTCGACGGGTCGCCGGCGACCTGCGGACGCGACGCGACGGCGCGGTTACAGGTAGCCGAGGTCGGCGAGGTGGTCCTCCATCTGCGAGGAGAGTTCCACCTGGTTGGCCGCCTCCCGGTCGTCGTCGTCGAACCGCTTGTCCGGCAGCATCTCGTCCAGTTTGGCCTCCATCTCGGCGGCGACGTCGGGATGGTCGTCCGCGACGTTCGTCTCCTCGTCGGGGAGGGCGAACAGTTCCGTCCGGTCGTCGCTGCGCTGGAGTTTCCACTCCGCAGAGCGGATGCAGTCCACCGCGCCGGCGTGGTACCGGCCGATGTCGCAGTCCGGGTTGTGTTCGAGGATGGTGTCCAAATCGTCGAGGCGGGGACCGCGTTGCATCAGCGCGTAATCGCGCGTCTCGCGCGTCAGGTCCACGCCCTGGAACTGGCTCGTGTCGCCGCCGACGGCACCGACCAGCGTCTGCATCACGTCCACGTGCTGGACGATACCCTCGGTGACGCGTTCGGGGAAGTTCATCCCGTACGTCACCATCGGCACCTTCGTCAGACCGTCGTGCAGGGTGAGGTTGTGCCCGAGGACGCCCTGTTCGCCGAACAGTTCGCCGTGGTCGCCGGTGACGACGAACACCGTCTTCTCGTCGGTGTTCCGGCGCACGTGGTCGAACAGTTTGCCGACGAGGTGGTCCGTGAACGCGAGTTCGGCGTCGTAGACCGCCGTGAGCGCCGCACGCTCCTGGTCGGTGAAGTCACAGCCGTGGGCGACCTCTCGCCAGATGTTGTTCGTCAGTTCCTTCGCCGTCTCGATGGCCTCCTTCGGCGTCCCCTCGAACTCGCCGAGGAACCGCTCTAACAGCGACAGCGGTGGGTTGTACGGGTGGTGGGAACTGTTCATGTGCGTGTAGAGGAAGTACGGGCGGTCCTCCTCGTCCGCCGAGAGGTCGTCCACCCACTCGCACAGCGACTGACACTGGTAGTACGGCGGGAGACACTGCGCGTGGTAGATGGGTTCCGTCTCGAACCCGGCCCCCGTCGAGGTGAACTCGCGGAGGTACTTCAGCCCGGCCCGCACGCCCCGCGGCGAGAGGAAGTCGTCGCGGTTCGGATTCGCCTTGAACCGCTCGAACCCGCGGTCCAGTCCGGTCACGTCGCTTATCCACGGGTTCGTGCTGAACCCGGCGGTGGCGTAGCCCGTCGCACTCAGCAGTTCCGGCACCGTCTGCAGGTCCTCGGGGAGGCGGCGGACGTCGCGCGTGTTGGCGTGGCCGACGCCGTGCGTCGTGAGGTACGTCCCCGTCAGAATCGACGACGAGACGGCGGGCGTCCACCGGGCGTGCGAGAAGCAGTTGTCGAACGACCGCCCGTCGCGCAGGTCGGCGATTCGGCGGAGGTTCGGCGTCGTGTCGCGGTGGTAGCCGCCCACGGAGGTGTGGTCCGCGCGGACGCTCTCCAGAGAGATCCAGATAATGTTGGGTCGTGACTGCGTCTGCGTCATCGTGGTGACCGATGGGACGGTCCCGCGCCGGATAGTTATAGGCGGGCTACGGCTTCGAGCGTGCCGATTTCGGCGGAATCAGGGTTTGTGAAGGAACGGCACGACGGGATTCGAAGTCCCCGCCCGGTGGCGCGGACGCGCCGCGGTGGACGACGGCGTCAGTCGATGGTGCCGTCGAGCAGGTGCGTCAGTGCCATCACGTACGACCCCACCTCGTACGTTCCCTTGTACTGCTGGTCGCGCCACCCGCGCGTGAACTGCCGGTTGTCCATCCGGCCGTCGACGGTCACTTGCCGCATCGGGACGCCGATACCCGACACGTCGACGAGGTCCCGGCCGGTGCCGTTCGTCTCGAATATCCACGCCATCGCGCGGCGCACCTCGTGGGTGTAGTCCTCCTCGCCGCCCGCGTCGTCGTAGTGCGCGACGGCGTTGACGAAGAACGTCTGGTGACACTCGTACAGGTAGTGCCAGTACGGCGTCTGCGACGTCAGGCGGTTCCGTATCTCGCCGGGAACGCGGGCGTAGGCGGGCAGGTCCTCCCAGACGAACGCGCCGTCCTCGCGCATTCGGTTCTCGATAGTGTAGTCGAGGGCCGACTCCACGTCAGCGAGGTAGCCCGTCTGTCCGGTCACCTCGATGGCGCGGGAGAGCGCCCAGCAGGTGTACATCTGGTTCTGGTGCCGGCGCGTCGTCGCGTTGTCGAAGTGGAACAGGCCCTCGGTGTCGCGGCGGTCCGACACCTCGGCGAGGCCGCGTTCGACGAACCCGCGGACGCGTTCGTCCGTCGGGTCCGCCTCGAGGAGGTACGTCGCGCCGTAGAGGACGAGACTGTCCTCGGCGTGGTCGAACTCGACCGTCTCCGCGGCGTGGTCGAACAGCGTCCGCGCCGAGTCGAGGTACGACTCGCGTCGGTCCTCGAACACCGTCGCGGCCGTCGCGTAGGCCGACAGCAGGGGGCCGAGACCGTAACTCGGCATCTCCTCGGGGAGTTCGCCCGACGCGATGTGCTCGTCGAAGTACTCGAACTCGCGATGAATCTTCTCGTCGTGGCGGTCCGACCCGACGGGCGACGCCCGCCAGTTCATCACGCCCATCATCGCCATCGTGGCGTAGCGCCACTCTCTGCTCTCGTCGCGCGACCACGTCACGTCGTCGCCGTCGAACTCGTAGTTCAGCGCGCGGATGATGGAGTCGGTCACCTCGTCCCAGAAGCCGTCCTCCTTCGTCGGGCGGAACAGGGCGTCGACGCCGCGTTCGAGGTACGACTCGAACTTCATCGGCCGCACCGCGAGGACGATGTAGGAGGCGCGGGACCACATCTCGCGGTCCGTCAGTTCATCGGACAGGCGTTCGGAGACGGTGACGAACCGGTCCTGTAGGTCCTCGGGGAGGGAGTTGACGAGGAGGTGGAGGCGGCGGGGGTACTGAAACAGGAGGTCGAAGTCCGCGAGGTGCCAGTCGGGGGAGACGACGTCGAGTGCCTCCGCGGGTTCGTAGAACCGGTTGTTCCCGTTGGCCGCGTAGGGTGACCGCGGCGTCGGCACGGAGAAGACGTAGAGACCGTCGGACGTGGTGACGCGGTGGACTTCGTCGGTCAGGCCGGCCACGTCGAGGAACTTCCAGTCGTAGGGGCCGATGCACACCGCGCCGTCGAAGTGGTCGTCCGGGAACGGCAGGCGCGGGGCCTCGGGTTCGGTGACCTCGTAGGTGTCGACGCTGTCGCCGAGTTCCTCGCGGGCCGTCTCGCTGGCGCCGGCGGAGAAGTCGAGGCGGACGACTTCGTCGGCGTCGAGGCCGGCCGTCAGCGTCGACTCGGACGCGAGGTCCAGCACCCGGTCGCGGTGACCGAGGTGGTCGAGTTGCGGCGACGCGTTCGGGCGTCGCGGAGGTACTGCATGTTTCGGCCCGACCGGGGG
>NZ_WPCD01000082.1:0-14183 GCF_009741955.1 Halogeometricum sp. CBA1124
TCGTCGGCGTCGCTCTCGGACGTCTCGCTGAACGCGCCCGAGGGCCGCGACGACGTGTCGAGCGCGAGCCTGCGGCTCGCCACCCACACGGGCCGCACCGAAGCCGCCCTCGACGTGATTCGCGAGGTGGCGGCCGAGAAAGACCTGCACGTCGTCGAACCCCTCACGGAGGCGAGCCTATGAGCGGCAAGCGCCTCGCCGTCCTCGGCGCCGGCGCGTCGGCGGGTCGGTCGTCGAACTCGCCGCGTCGTACGGCCACACCGTGACCGCGTTCGCCGACTCGTCCTCGGCCGCCGTCGCCGCCGACGGCGTGGACGCGGCGTCCGCGCTCGCGCGGAAGAACGACGAGGGCGTCGTCGGCAGCGCGGACCCCGAGGACGCGCTCTCGGCCGACTACGACGTGCTGGTGGAGGCGACGCCGACGACGCTCGGCGACGCCGAACCCGGCTTCTCGCACGTACGCCACGCGCTCGAACGCGACGCCGACGTGGTGCTGGCGAACAAGGGACCGGTCGCAGAGCGCTACGCGGACGTGATGGCGCTCGAACGCGAGAGCGAGGGCGCGGTGCGCTTCGAGGCCACCGTCGGCGGCGCATCCCCGTCCTCTCGACCATCGAGGACCTCTCGCCGTCGCACGTCTCCGCCGCGCGCGGCGTCCTCAACGGGACGGCCAACTTCGTCCTCTCGCGGATGGCCACCGAGGGGCTGGACTACGAACACGTCCTCGCGGAGGCGCAGGACCTCGGCGTCGCCGAGGCCGACCCCTCCTTCGACGTGGAAGGGACCGACGCGGCGCTGAAGTGCGTCATCCTCTCGAACGTCCTCGCCGAGGGCGAACGGGAGTACACGCTGGCAGACGCCGACGTGGAGGGCATCACGAACGTGCCCGGCAGCGCGCTGGAACTCGCGGCCGACGAGGGACAGACGATTCGACTCATCGGCGAGGCCACGCCCGACAGCGTGCGCGTCAGCCCGCGACTCGTGCCGCAGAACGCCGCGCTCGCCGTCTCGGGGACGCGCAACATCGTCCAGTTGGAGACCGAACACGCGGGCCAGTTGAACATCAGCGGTCGCGGCGCGGGCGGTCCGGAGACGGCGTCGGCGGTGCTGTCGGACGTCGGCCGGCTCGACTGACCGGAAGACCGCCGGCTCGAACGCCCTATCGAGCGAACTGTACGGGTCGTGGCACGCGTTCGCATTCGTGCGATACGCTCCCAAGAAACGCGATACGCGGCCGTCTCGGCGCGTGTACGTATCGAAATGGTTTTAGTGCATTCAGGCCAAAGCAGGCACCACAGAGCGCCTTAGCGCGTGACCTATCCATGAGTGACAAACCGCACCAGAACTTGGCCATCATCGGCCACGTTGACCACGGTAAGAGTACGCTGGTCGGACGACTCCTGTTCGAGACAGGGTCCGTTCCGGAACACGTAATCGAGCAGCACCGAGAAGAAGCAGAGGAGAAGGGCAAGGGCGGCTTCGAGTTCGCCTACGTGATGGACAACCTCGCCGAAGAGCGCGAGCGTGGTGTCACCATCGACATCGCCCACCAAGAGTTCGACACGGACGAGTACTACTTCACCATCGTCGACTGCCCGGGCCACCGTGACTTCGTGAAGAACATGATCACGGGCGCCTCGCAGGCCGACAACGCCGTCCTCGTCGTCGCCGCAGACGACGGCGTCGCGCCGCAGACCCGAGAGCACGTCTTCCTCGCCCGCACGCTGGGCATCAACGAGCTCATCATCGCGGTCAACAAGATGGACGTCGTCGACTACGCCGAGGACACCTACAAGGAAGTCAAAGAGGAGGTCCAGCAGCTCCTCAAGCAGGTTCGCTTCCGCTCGGACGACGCGACCTACATCCCGATCTCCGCCTTCGAGGGCGACAACATCGCGGACCGCTCGGACAACACGTCGTGGTACGACGGTCCGACTCTCCTCGAAGCGCTCAACGACCTGCCGGAGGCCGAGCCGCCGACGGACGCGCCGCTCCGCCTCCCCATCCAGGACGTCTACACTATCTCGGGCATCGGTACCGTCCCCGTCGGCCGTATCGAGACGGGTACGCTCAACCCCGGTGACAACGTCTCCTTCCAGCCGTCGGACGTCGGCGGCGAAGTGAAGACGGTCGAGATGCACCACGAGGAAGTCGACCGCGCCGGTCCCGGTGACAACGTCGGGTTCACGTCCGCGGCGTCGGCAAGGACGACATCCGTCGCGGTGACGTCTGTGGTCCCGCCGACGACCCGCCGACGGTCGCCGAGACGTTCAAGGCGCAGATCGTCGTCATGCAGCACCCGTCGGTCATCACCGCCGGCTACACGCCGGTCTTCCACGCGCACACCGCGCAGGTCGCGTGTACCATCGAGGAGATCAACCAGAAGCTCGACCCCTCCTCGGGTGAGGTCGCAGAAGAGAACCCGGACTTCATCAAGTCCGGCGACGCGGCAGTCGTCACCGTGCGACCGCAGAAGCCGCTCAGCATCGAACCGTCCGGCGAGATTCCGGAACTCGGTTCCTTCGCGGTCCGCGACATGGGTCAGACCATCGCGGCCGGGAAGGTCCTCGAGGTCAACGAGCGATAGATGCAGCAGGCACGCGTTCGTCTCGCCGGGACCAGCCCGGACGACCTCGACGACATCTGCGACGACGTCCGCGAAATCGCGAACAAGACGGGCGTCAACCTCAGCGGACCGATTCCGCTGCCGACGAAGACCCTCGAAGTTCCCGCCCGCAAGTCCCCCGACGGTGAGGGGACGGCGACGTGGGAGCACTGGGAGATGCGCGTCCACAAGCGTCTCATCGACATCGACGCTGACGAACGCGCCCTGCGCCAGCTGATGCGGATTCAGGTTCCCAGCGACGTCAGCATCGAGATCGTCCTCGAAGACTGACGACGCTCCTCCCGCATCGCCCGCACGTCGAGTCGACGCTCGACGACGAACAGGCGCACGTCTGACCGCTTCGCGCGGTCCACGACGCTAAGGCGCACGCGCCGTTCTTCTCCGCGTCTCAGTCCGTGAGCGTCGCCGCTCGACACGCTCTGTCTCCGTCCCGCCGAGTGACGACGCCGCCACCGTGCGACGCCGTGTCGACCCGGACGCGAAACAGAAGGTACAAATGACCGCACGCCTTCGAAGCGAATGCGGGCTCGTAGATCAGTGGCAGATCGCTTCCTTCGCAAGGAAGAGGCCCGGGGTTCAAATCCCCGCGAGTCCATCTCCTTCCGTCGCTACGCTCCGCCAGTCGACGGACTCGCTCGCCCCCGTTCGCGTCGCTCACGGGGACCCCGCGAGTCCACTCGCACTCCCTCGGCGTCGCTATCCCGTGCAGTCGTCCCGACCGACTACCGACGCTCGTCGGTCGGTTTCTCGAAGACGCGCCGGAGTTCGCCCGTCACGCCCTCCTGCCACTTCCGGCCGCAGTCGTCGCAGACGTAGTCGGCGCCGTCCGCGCCGTGGTCGTCGGCGTCGTCCATCGCCGCGCCGCAGTTAGGGCAGTCGGTCACGTGCAGAGCGAGAGCGCTCACGGGCATCAGTCTGGTGGGGGTCGGTTCGTCGTCGGTCCGCGACCGAGTGCGGTCGCTATCGGCGACTGGGGAACTCACGTCGGTGGAATCATCCGTCCACGAGGTCCCAAAATTCGTCGACCGACTGGTAGGGGAGCACGCCGTGCCACGACCCGCCGTGTACGTCCTTGTGGCAATCCCGACAGAGTGTTGCGAGGTTCGACGGCGTCGACTCGCCGCGCCGGATGTGATGAACCTGTAGATTCGTCTCGGCACCGCAGTCGACGCACTCGCGGCCGTCCCGGTCGAGAACGTCGTTCCGGACTGTCTCGGAAACCTCTTCGGAGGGGCGCTCCCACCTCGTCTCGCCCTCTCCCGGTGACCACCCGACCTTGCTCACGTAGCTTCCCGTACAGTCGACGGCTTCCGTGACCGTCTTCCGCGTTATCTTCCCGTAGAACCGCTTCTTGAGGGCGACGATCTGATCTTTCTTGCTCGCGGCGTCGAGGTCATCGAAGCGCGTTCCCAAGTACGACTCCGCGTCTGCGACGGAGGCGAATCCCAACTCGGACTTCGGGGACGTCGTGTCCGGGTCCGCTTCGGGTTCGTCAGCCATCTCTACTCCTCCTTCGTTCGGAACAGTTGAAATTCTTGGGTGTGGATAGATAGCGGTGGGTTTCGTGCGACCGGAGGCGGTGATAGTCATTGGGAGGGCCCGGAGAACGACCGGTCACACTCCTGACACCCATAGACCCCCATGTCCTGCTCGTTCTCTCGAAACGCGGTTTCACGTGAACCACAGTACGGACAAATGGGGTCTTCACCCTGATATGGCACAGTAAGAGTCACGGAATCCGACCCGAATAGAAGTATCGTTAGCGCCTTTCGCCTACTACTGCGGTCCGATGTGGCGGTGGGAGCTACACTTTCGTCTCGACTTGTCGTCGTATAGTTCTCTGAAGAACTTTGCCAACTCGACGACTTCGTCCAACGATTCGATGTCCGGGAACTCCCGCGTCAGATTCTCCGTCCATTCGCCGCGGCGCCTTCGGTCTACCATGAACGCTTCGAGGCGGTTTCTGATCCGGTAGCACTGAGACGCGGATAGCCCGTCCGAAACACCCATACCCGTTACTGACTCGATGAAGTTCCGATACACGTCAGTATCTAATCGCCACTCGTCGTCCGACAGTTCGAACCCCCGAAGGGACGTGTCTGGACGGACCTCGTACCGAGATATTTCAGCGGACAGCACTCTTTTCGTGAATATATTTCACACTATAGAAAATGTTACGACACGCCTTCTCTCCCCCGGAAACTTCGACAATTAGTCGTGAGACGTGATGAATGTGGTTCTATCGTCGTTTGTGCCCGCCGTCGCGGTCCAATCTGTTCACATTTTCTATCGACGTCGTGCTCTCTATCGGCCGCCGTCGTCGTATCTTCGAGACGTCGCTCCGCCCACGCTGTCTCGGTGAACGGGGACGAAGAGAAGACGCGCACCGCCGAAACCGCGCTCCGGCGCTACGTTTATCAGCCGAGACTGTCACGTACGTGCATGGACGATATTTTCGTCGCGCGCCTGATGTCCACGTCGCTCCACACCGTCTCGGCCGACACGCTGGTCGAGGACGCCGCGAAACTGATGATGGAGGAAGGAATCGGCTCCGTCGTCGTGGTGGACGACGACAACCAGTTGAGCGGCATCCTGACGACGACGGACTTCGTGCGCATCGTCGCCGAACGCAAGCCGAAGGACCGGACGCCCGTCTCGGAGTACATGACGGCGGACGTGGTGACGACGACGGCGCAGGTGCCCATCCGCGAGGTGGCGGACACGATGATGAACCACGGTTTCCACCACGTCCCCGTCGTCGACGAGGACGAGGGCGTCATCGGCATGATAACCACGACGGACCTCGCCGCCTACCTCTCGACGGCCGAAGCGCCCAGTCCGTCGTAGCGCAGTCGTTCGCCGGCCCTCTAACTCCCGTCCGGATTCGGTGTCCCCCGTCGTGGCCATCGGTACCACTAAGCGTTCGGTCCACGCACGGGTGTGTATGGACGACGCGGAGTACGACGAACTCACCACCTCGTTGACGCCGAACGAGTCCGTCGACGGGGTGACGACGTACCGGAACACCGTGAGCATCGCCTGTCCGGCCTGCGAGGAACCGTTCGACGACCTGGTGGTCTGCGAGGAGGAGTACAGCAGCCTCGAGTTGAGCCGGTTGCTCGACCTGTGCGTGACGACGCACGACGACGAAGTCGTGCTGTTCACGCACAAGAAGTAGACGAGGCGTCGCTTAGAAGTAGACGAGAAGTAGCCTTACGCCGCTTCTTCTTCGGGCGGGAGACCGTTCTCGTCGAGGACGTCCCCGTCCTCGTCCACGGTGACGATACCGCGGTTGTTCACCGCGTAGGGGTCCAGTCCCACCTCTTCGAGGAACTGCTTGTACAGTCGCTCGGCGGTCTCGGCGTCCTTCTGCCGGTCCGAGGCGCGGTCGCAGAGTTCGACGAGGTCCTCGGGGACGTCGTTCTCGTGGACGATCCAGTGGTTGATGAGGTCCGACAGCCGACGGATGGGCGAGGTGAAGTGCCCGTAGATGTCGAAGTTCAGGGCGTGGTGGCCGCCGAACGGGTCGTTCATGTACTTCGCGCGGGGCATCACCTTCAGCACGGCGCGCTGAATCTTGTTGAGAGAGCGTCCCGGCGAGTCCTCCAACGCCGCGTTGACGGCCTTCCGCGGGTCGTCGAACTTCGCGCTCGGAATCTTCACCCCGTCGAGTTCCATGATCTCTCGCAGCGCCTTGTCCCACTGGTCGGGCGTCGGTTGCGGGTGGACGCGGTACATCGCCTCGACGCCGCGACCCCACATGAGTTCGTGCGTGACGGCCTTGTTCGCCTTCAGCATGCACTCCTCGATGATGGTGTGCGCGCGGTCACGCCGCGGATTGAGGACGAGCGACCCGTCCTCCTTTCGCTGTTCGTGCATCTGGTCGGCGAGTTCGAAGACGAGCGTACACTCGTCGTGGAGGTGGAGACTCTCGTCGTCGAGTCGTTTCTCGGCCTGCGAGTAAGTGAGGCGTTCGTCGGACTCGATGACGGACTTGTAGATGTCTATCTCCTCGAACGAGAGCGTCTCCTTGTCTATCTCCATCTCCACCGTGTGGGCGAGACGGTCCTCGTTGGGGACGAGCGAACACACCGTCTCCGCCAGCATCGGCGGGAGCATGTGGATGGTGTAGGCGGGGAGGTAGACGGTGTTCCCGCGCTTGACGGCCTCGGCCCACATCTCCGACCCCGGGTGGACGTAGTGGGTCACGTCGGCGATGTGGACCCACAGCGTGTACGTCTCCTCGTTCTCGGCGATGGAGATGGCGTCGTCGAAGTCCTGAGCGTCGATGGGGTCCGTGGTCCACGTCGTCAGGTCCCGGAGGTCCTGCCGTACGTCCACTTCCTCCTGAATCTCCGCCTGAACGTCTTTCGTTCGTTCGCGCGCCTCGGAGAGCACCGGGCCGGGGAACGCGTCGCGAATCTCGAACTCCTCGAAGAGTTCCTCGCGTTTGTCCTGCAGTTGCCGGGCGACGTCGGGACTGATTTCGACGGGGCCTTGCCCCTCGGCCGTCCCGGCCTGCGCCTGCGCGTCGTTCGACATGACCTGCACTTAACGCGAGAGATAGTTAGTCGTGTCGCACGGCGTCGCGTGCGTCGCGCGGCGCCGAGCGTCTGCGTCGTCGTCGCGTCTTCCCACCGATGCCCGACGACGAAACTCCGGTACGTCGCCGTCCCCCGAGCGACGGTCAGCGTTCGCGTTCGGTCTCCTCGGTCGGGCCGTACCGCTCTTCGACTGCGTCGCGATACCGGTGCAGGAACTCCGTCTGGTCCAACCCGTCCTCCTCGATGTCGAGGATGAGCGACTCCAGTTCCGCCCGGGGCTGGTGACACAGCTCTCGGTAACACTCCTTACAGAGGTGTTCGAACTCCTTGCCCTGTCGGTTCCACCGGTCGCCCTCCTTGTCGTACTCGCGGGCTTCCCCGCGGAGGACGGACGTGCCGCAGGCGATGCAGACGACCGTTTTCCGGTCCCGGTTGGTCCGGGAACGCCACATAAGAACCAGCAGGAACCCCCGTTACTTAGCGTTTGTTCCCCGTCAGACACGTGATAGATAGGATGTATGTCACGGACGACTTCGAAAACTCGGTTCGAATAACGGTCGATTTATTCACCACGATACCGTCTGCGGTGATATGAACGTCAAGTCCCGTCACCACCTTCGCTCCGACGAGATTTCGGAGTTGGAGGCGGCGATTGCCGAACAGACCGGCGTGGAGTTGGACGGCGACGCGTACGAGATGGTCGAACTCGCGGACGCCGACTTCGACGTCGTCCTCGTGGACGGCGACCCGGTGGTCGTCTACATGGACGACGAACGCCCCTTCCTCACCGTCGCGGGCGCGAACGCGTACGAACCGACGACGCACGTCGTCACCGTCGACGCCGGCGCCGTCTCGTTCGTCAGCGACGGCGCGGACGTGATGCGCCCCGGCATCGTGGACGCCGACGAGGACATCGAACCCGGTGACCTCGTCCTCGTCGCCGAGGAGACGCACGGGAAGGTGCTCGCCATCGGCCGCGCTCTCGAACCCGGCGCGGAGATGGCCGGCGACTCGGGCAAGGTCGTCGAGTCGCTGCACCACGTCGGCGACGACCTGTTCGAGTTCTCGGTCTGAGGCGCACTCGGTCCCGCTTCGTTCCGGTTCGACCCTCGCCCGGGCCCGCCCCGCGTCGGTCCGAGCCTCACTCCCCGTCCTGATACTTCGCCACCGCCGTCTCGTAGCCCTCCTTGGCCAGTTCGTACGTCTCGCGGAGGTCCGCTATCGGCGTCCGCGTCGCGTCCACGCGCAGGTCGTCGTAGTACGGTCGCGGCGCCTTCTCGGCCGTCGTCGTCACGAGGAGCGCCGCACTCTGTACCTCCAACTCCTCCCGCTTGTCACCTCCCGCCTCGTGGCCCGCTTCGAGTGCGTCTATCAACCGTTTGGCGAGGGTATCCTCGCCGCCGTCGCCACCGTCACCGTTCTCTCCGTCGGCGCGGGCACCGCTCCCGCCGCCGTCGCTCTCGTCGTCGCGGTCACCGCTCCTGCCGTCGCTCTCGTCGTCGCGGTCACCGCTCCCGCCGTCGCCGCCAGCGAGGCCGGACTCGTACGCCGCCGCGGTGCGTCCAGCACGGACTCGCCCGTGAGGAGGTTGCCGGCGACGGTGTAGTTCTCGCCGACGCGGTGGCCGAACCAGCCCTGACACTCCGCGCCGGAGAACGCGAACGTCCCCTCGGCGTCCACGCCGTGCAGTTGGCGCTGCTCGCGTCCCTCGTCGGCGTTCAGGAGGGCCTGCAGGGCGTCCTCGACGGCGAGTCCGTCGTCGAGGTACTCGACGCCCCGTCGCCCCAACTCGACGTTCACGAGGCTCTGTGTCGCCACCGCGCCGTTCTCGGAGGCGAACGGGCAGAGCGTTCCGACGGCCGGGAGGCGCGTCGTCACCGCGACGCCGAACCGCGTCTGTTCCTCGCCCGTCTCGTCGGTGTCCGTCTCGCGGACGCAGATGCTGAAGGTCACGTCGGAGGCGACGGTTCCGCGTCGCAAAAATCCCGCTCTGTCGGCACACAGCAGTCGTATCGACCGCGTCTGACGACCGTCTGACGTAAGAACTAACCCCGCCGTAGCGATTGTAGCGTGTATGGGTATCATGAGCAAAATCCTCAGTGGCGGAGAGAACCACTCGACTGAGGACTACGTCGAACTCGACCTCGACGACTTCGACACCGCGCGCGGCGAGGCGGGGATGAGCGTTCGCATCGCCACTATCAACGACAAACAGGACGTCATCGGCATCAAGGACGCCGTCTACGACGGCGACCTGGTCATCGCGGACATCACGCGCCACACCACCTCCGACAGCACGATGGAGCACATCATCGACGACCTGCGACAGGTCGCCGACGAGGTGGACGGCGACATCGTCCAGAAGGGCGACGACCAACTCATCATCACGCCCACGGGCGTCACCGTCGGCCGCGAAAAGCTCTCGTAAGCCGCTCTCGCCCCGTCGACGCGGACCGCGCCACGACCGCGCCACCTCCGCGTCGACACTCTCTCTCCTCGCCGCGGCCAGCCACGCCTCTCTGTATCGCGTCCAGTCGGGCGCCGTTCCTCCCCACGTCCAGCCACGCGTCTCTCCGTCGCCGTGCGCCCCGGATAGCAAGGAGTATTCGGTGGGGCCGGCAACAGGGAGGTGACAGATGGAGACCCTCACAGTCGAGGACCAGACCGTCTACTTCAAGAGTTCCGAGGAGATGGACGAGGTGGACGACGCCGACCTCGTGGTCACGAGTCCCCCCTACTGGAACCTGAAGGACTACGGCCACGAGAACCAGATCGGACACGCCGAGGCCTACGAGGACTACCTCGACAGGCTCCAGACGGTGTGGGACGCCTGTTACGAGGCCACCGCCGAGGACGCCATCATGGTCGTCAACGTCGGCGACCGACGGCACGAGAAGCGCTTCTACCCCATCGCGATGGACATCTACAACCGGATGGAGCGGTGGAACCTCCTCGACAACCTCGTCTGGTACATCCCCAACTCGCTCCCCCAACCCGCCTACTACCTCGACAAACTGTTCGACGACAAGTACGAGAACCTGCTCGTCTTCGCGAAGAACCACGACTACGAGTACACGTTCAACAAGATTCGGGTCGAGCAGAAGTACAAGGGCGTCGACCCGCGCGAGGAGAAGATGAACGACGCGGGCCGCAGCGTCGGGAACGTGCTGAAGATGCGGGCGTACCGACCGCCGACCATCAAGCAGGGCAACTACCACGCCGCCGCCTACCCCGAGGAACTCGTCTACGCGCTGCTGTACACCTTCTCGAACCCGGGCGACACGGTGCTTGACCCGTTCCTCGGTTCCGGGACGACCCTGAAAGTCGCCCGGAAGATGGACCGCGTCGGCGTCGGCTACGAGATAGACGCGGACTACCGGGACCTCATCGCCGAACGCATCCGCGAGGACATGGACGTGCCCGCGTGGGAGCAGTTCGACGTTCTCTCGGACGCGAGTCCGACGAACGAGAGGAAGGGGACCACTGAGTCGTCGCTCTCGGACTTCTCGGAGTAGGCTCGAATCGGTGCAACCGACAGGTACACGTCCATCAGTTCCCTAGCCGAGTGTAGATGAGCAAGGACTTCATCGAGGTTCGAGGTGCGGAAGAACACAACCTCAAAGACCTCGACGTCCAGATTCCTCGCGAAGCGTTCACCGTCGTCACCGGACTCTCGGGGTCGGGTAAGTCGTCGCTCGCGTTCGAGACGATTTACGCCGAGGGACAACGGCGGTACATCGAGTCGCTGTCGGCGTACGCCCGCAACTTCCTCGGGCAGATGGACAAGCCGCAGGTGGAGGCCGTCGAGGGCCTCTCGCCCGCCATCTCGATCGACCAGAAGAACGCGGCGAACAACCCGCGTTCGACCGTCGGCACCGTCACCGAACTGCACGACTACCTCCGCCTCCTGTCGCCCGCGTCGGGACGCAGTACGACCCCATCACGGGCGAAGAAGTCGGCGAGCAGTCCGCACAGGACATGGTCACGCAGATTCTCTCGCTTCCGGCGGGCACCCGCGCGAAGATCGTCGCGCCGGTCGTCCGCGACCAGAAGGGGGCGTTCGAGGACCTGTTCGACGAACTCGTCGCCGACGGTTACGCCCGCGTCGAGGTGGACGGCGAGGAGTTCGACCTGACGGTCGAGCGTCCGGACCTCGACAAGAACTACGACCACACCGTCGACGTGGTGGTCGACCGGGTGAAGATTCGCCCCGAGGACCGCTCCAGAATCGCCGACAGCGTCGAGACGGCGTTGGAGGAGGCCGACGGCGTGCTGCAACTCGTCGTGCCCGACCCGCCCGAGGACGTGCCGTTCGCGTCGAACACGCGGTCGACGGGTGACCTCGCGGGCGAGGGCGACGACCGACTCGTCGTGCAGTTCTCCGAGGAACTCGGCAACCCGAACTCCGAGTTCCAGTTCTCCGAGATAGAGACGCGGTCGTTCTCGTTCAACAGCCCGCACGGCGCGTGTCCGTCGTGTGAGGGCCTCGGCCAGACGAAGGAGATAGACGAGGACCTCGTCGTCGTCGACCCCTCGAAGCCCCTCAAGCACGTCTTCGAACCGTGGTCGTACAACCGGTCGTACTACCGCACGCGACTGGACTCGGTGGCCGAGCACTTCGGCGTCTCGCTGGACACGCCGTTCGAGGAGGTGGACGACGACGTGCAGCGACAGTTCCTCTACGGCACCGACCGAGAGGTCGTCTTCGAACGCCAGACGCGCAACGGGACCCGCCGGAAGCAGAAGCGCTTCGAGGGCGTCATCCCGAACCTCGACGCCGGCACGTCGAGACGGATTCGGAGTCGACGCGCGACCACATCGAGAAGTACATGGCGACCACCACCTGCCCCGACTGCGACGGCACGCGCCTGAAAGAGCAGTCGCGGCACGTCCTCGTCGCAGGCACCGCCATCACCGAGGTGAACCGGATGAGCATCGGCGACGCCCTCGAACACTTCGAGGGACTCGAAGCCGAACTCGGCGACCGGGAACGGACCATCGCCGAGGAGATTCTCAAGGAGATTCGCGCCCGTCTCGGCTTCATGGAGGAGGTGGGGCTGGAGTACCTGACGCTCGACCGCGAGGCGTCGACGCTGTCGGGCGGCGAGAGCCAGCGCATCCGCCTCGCGACGCAGGTGGGGTCGGGCCTCGTCGGCGTCCTCTACGTCCTCGACGAACCCTCCATCGGCCTGCACCAACGCGACAACGACCGCCTCCTGAACACTCTCGAAGGCCTGCGGGACCTCGGCAACACGCTCATCGTCGTCGAACACGACGAGGAGACGATGCGGCGCGCGGACAACGTCGTGGACATGGGTCCCGGCCCGGGCAAGCGCGGCGGCGAAATCGTCGTGCAGGGCGACTTCGACGACATCTGCGCGGCCGACGACTCCGTCACGGGCGACTACCTCTCCGGCCGTCGGGAGATACCCGTCCCCGACGAACGCCGCACGTCCGAGGAGTTCCTCACCGTCCGGGGGGCGCGACAGCACAACCTGAAGAACCTCGACGTGGACCTGCCCATCGGGCAGTTCACCGCCATCACCGGCGTCTCCGGGTCGGGCAAGTCCACGCTGATGCACGAGATTCTCTACAAGGGGCTGGCGCGGACGATGAACGACAACACGTCGGTCCACCCCGGCGACCACGACGCCATCGAGGGCGTCGACAACATCGAGACGGTGCGGCTCATCGACCAGTCGCCCATCGGTCGGACGCCGCGGTCGAACCCCGCGACGTACACCGGCGTCTTCGACTACATCCGCGAACTGTTCGCCGAGACGAAACTGTCGAAACAGCGCGGCTACGAGAAGGGCCGCTTCTCGTTCAACGTGAAGGGCGGACGCTGTGAGGCCTGCGGCGGGCAGGGGACGGTGAAGATAGAGATGAACTTCCTCTCGGACGTGTACGTCCCCTGCGAGGAGTGCGGCGGCGCGCGGTACAACGACGCCACCCTCGACGTGACGTACAAGGGCAAGACCATCTCCGACGTGCTGGACATGGAAGTCTCGGAGGCGCTGACGTTCTTCGAGGCGAACTCGCAGATTCGCCGCCGCCTGCAACTCCTGCAGGACGTCGGCCTCGGCTACATGACGCTCGGACAGCCCTCGACGACGCTGTCGGGCGGGGAGGCCCAGCGCATCAAACTCGCCGAGGAGTTGGGCAAGAAACAGACCGGCGACACGCTGTACCTCCTCGACGAACCGACGACGGGCCTCCACAAGGAGGACGAACGGAAACTCATCGAGGTGCTGCAACGCCTCACCGACAACGGCAACACCGTGGTCGTCGTCGAACACGAACTCGACCTGGTGAAGAACGCCGACAACGTCCTCGACCTCGGTCCCGAGGGCGGCGAACACGGCGGCGAAATCGTCGCCACCGGCACGCCCGAGGCGGTGGCGCGCGTCGAGGAGTCGCACACGGGCCGCTACCTCCGTGACCTCCTGCCCGACGTGGACATGGAGGGCCCGCGCTCGGACCGGCGCAAGCCCGCGAAGGCACCGAGCGACGACTGACCGGTCGTCGCTCCCGCCGCACCGAGGCGGTCCGACACGGCCGTGGTACGGGCCGCTGATTCTCACGTTCGAGAGTCTGCGCCGCTCCAGCCGCCAGTCGCTCTCGCGACGGACTCACTCGACGACGGCGAGCAGCATCACCGCCGCGACGAGCGAGACGGCCAGCGCGAAGATGCCGACGCTCTTGGTCGCCGTGGCGGCGTTCGGCCCGGCCGCGACGCTCACCTCGGTGGAGAGCAGGAATCCGGCGAGCCAGAAGCCGCCGACGGCGACGCCACTCATCCCGAGCGCGTACTTCGCCGTCACGTTCGCGGACATACTGTGCACGTCAGTTCGAAACACAATGAATCTGTGCTACCGGTTTTCGAAACTGATACTCACGCCCCGCCGCGGCTTCGACGGAAGTCACCCCGCACAACCGTCAAGTCTCCGGGTACGCTACGGTGTAACGTGACAACCTGCTACGTCGGGATGCGCGGCGGCGTCCTCGTCGTC
>NZ_WPCD01000007.1:0-54764 GCF_009741955.1 Halogeometricum sp. CBA1124
GGGTGGTGATGACCCGACCGTACCCGCCCAGTGCCTCGGTGAGGCTGGACGACCCGCAACTCTCGCACGCCTGCGAGTCGGGCATGTTGATGTAGTGGCACTCGCGGCAGGCCAGACGCGGCTTGGGCCATCTATCGACCCTTCCGCTTCGGTCGCGGCCTCGCTGGCCTGTCGGTCCGACTCCAGCCAGCCGTGTTTGCCGAGGCCGGGCTGTTTCGCCGTGAGACCGATCTTCGAGTCGCGCGGGTTGCGTTCGTCGATGCTCTTGGTGACGACGCGAACGCGCACGGAGTCGCCGACGGCGAGCGTGCGGTTCGACTCCGTCGAGGCGAGCTGTTGGTTCTCGCCGTCGTAGGCGAGGTACTCGTCGGAGATCTGCGAGACGTGTAGCAGCCCGTCGACGGGGCCGATGCCGACGAAGGCACCGAACTCCACGACTTCGACGACCTGTCCGTCGATGACCTCCTGCATGTCGGGGTCGAAGGTGACCGCGTCGAACTCGGCCTCGTAGTAGACGCCCGCGCGCCCGGGGAGAACCGTCCCTTCGCCGATGTCGTGAACGTTGGTGACGCTCACGACGCTCCCGACGTCTTCGTCCATCCGTCCTTCAAGTTTGTCCTGCAGGAGTCGCTTGACCCGTTGCGGGGTCACGTCAGCGAGATGCTCCGGCGGAACCTCCACTGTGTCTTTGAGTCGTACCCGTTTGTACATCGTAGTGCTAAGGCTCTGTTATGTCCAGTTTGTGGTGCCCCCTTATACCGATTACCCGTACGCCGCGTTCGAGCAGTCGGTCGCGAAGGGGTTTGTCGTTCGTAACGACGCAGTCGAAGCCGCGTTCGGCGAGTTCGACCACGGCGTCGTCCGCGTACGTCGCGTCGGTGTCGACGACACGGCACCGGTCGGCCGCGAGGTCCGACCCGACGCTCGCAGCGACGCCCTCGGTCCCGGCACCCGCGGAGAGTTTCTCTAACTCCCCGACGACGGGCGCCGGCACCACGAGGTCTACGTTCGCGGCGAGCAGTCGGTCGAGTTCGTCGAACAGGCGAACGTCGAGTTCGACGGGCATCATCAGCGCGTTGGTGTCGAGGACGACCGTCGTCGTCGCTGCGTCACCGCCCGCGTCAGCCTCGCTGTCCGTCCGGTGTCGTGTCTGTGTCGTCACTTCAGCGTCCCGATACCGATGAGTCGCCACCGCGCGCCGACGCGGCGGTTGATGGCTATCTTCGCACCGGCGGCGGCGCAGACGGGGCGCTTCAGCGAGACTTCGGCCTCGCCCGTGCGCGCACTCGTCACCGCGCCGACGGTGGTCGCCGTGCCCACGGTGAGCATCAGCGGTTCGCCCGTCGAAATCTCCTCGACGGTCTCCTCGTCCTCGCCGACCACGCGGTTGAGCAGTTCCACGTCCATCGTGAACTCCTCGCGCGTCGGCGGCAGCGACCCGGGTTCGCCCGCGACCTGACCGGCGAGGGCGTCACCCTTCGTCAGACTGGGGTCGAGACCGGTCCCGACGCCACAGAGGCCGCCGGGGCGGACCTCGTCGCTCATCTGTCCGCCCGCCTGCAGCGACCGGATGTCGGTGGTGATGGGCTTCCACTCGGTCTGCCCGCCCTCTTCGACCTCTCGGCCGGGGCGGAGTTCGAGTTCCTCGCCCTTCGTCAGTTTCCCCTCGACGACGGACCCGCCGATGACGCCGCCGGAGAGGTCCTCCCACGTCGTCCCGGGGCGGTTGATGTCGAACGAGCGAGCGGTGAACATCCGCGCGGCCTTCGTCTCGTCGCGTTCGGGCGTCGGAATCTCGCGCTCGATGGCGTCGATGAGGAGGTCGATGTTCACCTCCTGCTGGGCGCTGATGGGGACGATGGGTGCGTCCTCGGCCACCGTGCCCTTCACGAACTCCTGAATCTGCTCGTAGTTCTCGACCGCGCGGTCGCGGTCCACGAGGTCGACCTTGTTCTGCGCGACCACGATGTTGTCGATGCCGATGATGTCCAGCGCCATCAGGTGCTCTTCGGTCTGCGCCTGCGGCACCTCCTCGGTCGCACTCACGACGAGGACGGCGCCGTCCATGATGGCCGCCCCGGACAACATCGTCGCCATCAGCGTCTCGTGACCGGGCGCGTCGACGAACGAGACGGTACGCAGGACCTCCGTCTCGTTGCCGTCCTCGTCCGTCTCCTCGACGGTGTAGCACTCCGGCGGGTCGGCGCCGGGAATCTGTCGGAACGTCGCGTCGGCGTAGCCGAGGCGGATGGAGATGCCGCGTTTCATCTCCTCGGAGTGCTGGTCCGTCCACGAGCCCGATAACGCCTGCACGAGCGTCGTCTTGCCGTGGTCTACGTGACCGACCAGTCCGATGTTCACCTCCGGTTGTTGTGGGTTTTGTGTCACCATTGACCTCCTGAGAGTAATCTTGGGGAAGTTTCGCCCCGAACGACTGATAAAGTTGCTGTTCTCGCGACGCGGAGCGTGCGCTGTGTGGTCCCGCGACACGTCCGACCGCGCGAGACGGCGGAGTTCGACCCCGTCGCGCGGCGCTACTCGACGCGGCGCATCAGACCGAACAGTTCCTCGCGGTACGCCGCCGGCGTCAGGCCGAGGTCGATGTCCACGCTGAGTTCGATTGCCTCCGAGGGCGACTTCGTCACCGCGCGGGCGAAGTTCTCGGCGGGGAAAGCTCCGCCGGCGACGAGGACGGAGTCGTTCGCGATCCACGCCGCGAGGTGCCCCGAGACGGCTATCTCGCCGCCCTCGATGGTTATCTCCTCCTCGCCGACGCCGACGGAGAACCCCTCGAACGCGAACGTCGCCTCGTACTCGGTCAGGCGCGCCGACGCGCCGCCGGCCGCGTCGAACGTCCCCGTGTCAACCCGTTCGACGGGTGCGAGTCCGGCCTCCTGCAGTCGGTTCCGGAACTGCGTCCGCGACTGCGACTCCACCTGGTCGAGCAGTTGCTGCCGCCCCGCGCCGGCGGGGAGACTCGTCAGGTCGGGGTCGAACGTCACGCGCGAGGCGAAGAACGTCGAGAACTGCGTGGCCGCCTGTCCGAGCGTCTTCTCCGCTATCGCCGCGCGGAGGGCGGCGTCCTCGTACAGGAGCGTCCGCGTGGCCGCCGTCACCGTCACCGGCCCGAACGACTCCTCGAACGCCGGGTCCCGTGTCACGTCGTCTACCTGTTCCCATCCCCCCTCGGCCAGCCGACTCTCCGGCACGCTCGGCGGCCGTCGCGCCGCGCTCACCGTCCCCGACGTGGTGCTACACCCGGCGAGCGTGGAGACGCCCGCGGCGGCCGTGAGGCCGAGGAACGCGCGTCTGCCGCGTCTGCGCCCGTCGCTGTCGGTTCGGTCGTTCCGGTCGGGTCTCTGCCCTTGCTCCCCATCCATGCGGGACGTTCTCGCCCACCCGTTCAAGTAGTTTTCCGTGAATTGACGGATAGTTGAGTGTATTCGTGTCCCTTTTGTCCGCGCCACGCGCAGGTGGCGGTACGTGGCCGCAGGGACCGACCGTCCGCGCGAGTTCGCCTTCGAGGTAGCGCTCTGTTCGCACCTCGAACAGACCACGGAGTGGGTGCTCGGTCGGCAACTCGGCGCCGCCGTCGCCGCCCCGGGCCGCCGCATCGTCGACGTCTGCGGCGTCGTCCCCGGGCCGGCCTTCGAGGCGCGCGCGGCCGTCACCGAAGCGTCGATTCCCCATCGCGCCATCACCAGCGACGTGGGCGTCGGCGAGGCGGTGTTCTGGCGCGACGCGTTCGACTGCCACCGCGACGCCGCCAGAGACGCCGTCGACGGGGCCGTCGACGTCGGCTTCTTCGAGTCGGAGTGGCGCGGCGGGCGCGAGTACGTCCGCCGGACGACGCGCTACCCCGACGACTGGTTCGGCCGACTGGTCGGCGTCGAGAACAAACCGGACCTCGGCGACCCGGGCGATTTGGAGCGCCAACTCCGCACGGACGTCTCACTGGGCCTGTTCGACGAGGTGATTCTCGCCACGGAGAGCTACGTCACTCGCGCGCACCTGAACCGCATCCCGGCGGCCGTCGGCGTCTGGCGATTCGACCCCGCGACGGGCGACCGAACGGTCGTCCGGGAGCCGACGCCGCTCGATTCCGACGCCGCCGGCGTCGAACTCGCGGCCGAACGCCCCCTCCGGACCGACGTGTCCGTCGTCTCGGCGGCGGAGAAGCGACGGGCGCGACTGCGGGTCGCAGAGCGGACGTACGGCAAGGGCTGGCGGACGTACGACCTGCCGCCGTGCGCGAACGCGCGTGCGACCGACGACGGGCGTCCCTACTGCGCGGCGTTCGACTGCGTCGTCGAACCCGGCCGCGACTGCGGCGCGGACTGCCGGGCGTCGAGTCGGGCGACCCGTCGGCGCTCGACGCCGCCGCACTCCGCGACGCCCGGACGCCGTGGGTGCGCGACCCCGCGGGCGTCGCGCGGCGGCAGAGCGGCCTCGACCGGTTCCTGTGACACGCGTCGCTCGGTTCCGTCTCACTCCTCGCTCCGGTCGGCGTACACCAGTCCGACGGTGACGACGAACCCGAACACGAGCATGAACACCGCGCCGCCGACGAAGTCGACGCGGCCGTCCACCGCGTACGAGACGCCGGTGTAGACGACGCCCCCGACGAGGGCCATCGGAATCGCGGTCTGGAGGCGGCTGAGAACGTCGCTCATGCCTGCCGGTGCGCGCGCGGCGGTCAAAACGTTCCGGTTCGCGCCGCCGCTACAGGTCGTACTGCTCGCCGTCCACGGCCAGCGGTTCCTCGAACGCCTCCTCGACGGGGTAGTAGTGTGCGGTGTGGACGAGGCGGGTTCGCGCGGCGTTCAGTTCCTCGGCGAGAGAGAGCGCCCCCTCCCGCGTCATGTGCTTCGTGCCGAACGTCCGCGGGACGCCGGCCTCGTCGTGGTGTTTCCCGCCGAGCGGGTGGTGTTTGCAGAGCGACGCCGGGACGATGCCGTCGGCGAGGAACAGGTCGGGGTCCGACAGCACGGCCTTCGAGTCCTCGGGGACGCCGTAACTCGTGTCGCCCGACAGCGACAGTTTCGCGCCGGTCTCTGGGTCCTCGACCGCGAGTCCGTAGCAGAGGAGGGGCGGGTGGTCAACCGGTACGAGCGTCACGTCCAGCCCGCAGGTGCGGAACGCCTCGAACGGCGCGTGCGCCTCGACGGAGATGCGGTCGAGGTAGTCGAACTTCGAGGCGACCGTCTCGGCGACGCTCTGGCCCGTCTTCGGGTCCGTCTCGTCGGCGGCGTGGACGGGCAGGTCCTCGAACACGCGGTAGGCGTTGCCGAGACCGTCGATATGGTCGAAGTGGATGTGCGTGACGAGGCCCGCGTCCGGGAGGGGCACGTCGTGCGTCAGAAACTGCTGGCGGAAGTCGGGGCTGAAGTCGACGAGCAACGACTCGCCCGTCCGGTCGTTCTCGACGTGGACGGAGAAGCGGGTGCGCTCCACGCCCCGGGCTTTCGCCTCCCGGCAGGTGTCGCAGTCGCACCCGACGGTCGGCGTCCCCGTCGTGTCGCCGGTGCCGAGGAGAGTGACGCGCATCGTCGGGTGTAGGGGACGGGTGAGTGATAAGCGTAGTCGAAGGGGAACGGCGGTGCCGGCGACCGCGCTCAGTCGTCGTGGTCGTGGTCGTGGTCGTGGTCGTGCGACTGATCGTCGTCGCCCGCGCCGTCACCCGCCATCAACTGCTCGCCGTCTGACATCATGTCCATGTTCTTCAGGTTGTCCCGTTCCTCGAAGTCCTCGACGGCGTCGACGATGTCCTCCTGCGTCAGCGCCATCCGCTCCTCGGTGAGGGCTTCGAGGACGGCCTCGCGGAGGACCATGCGCAGGTCCGACCCGGTGAGTCCCTCGGTCCGGTCGGCGATGTCGTCGGGGTCGAACTCCGTGACGTCCATCTGCTTCGTGATGATGCGGAGGATGTCCGAGCGCATCTGCCGGTCCGGCTTGGGGAAGTTGACGATCTCGTCGAAGCGCCGCCACGCCGCCGCGTCGAGTTGGTCGGGGTGGTTGGTCGCCCCGATGAGGATGACCTCGTCGCGGATGAGCGAGATGTCGTCGATGCTCTTCAGCAGGGTGTTCACCGCGCGCTTGAGGGCGGCGTGCTCGTCCGACCGGCGGGTCTTCGCCACCGAGTCGAACTCGTCGATGAAGAGGATGCACGGCGACAGTCGCTTGGCCACCTCGAACGTCTTCTCGACGTTCTTGGCCGTCTCGCCGAGGTACTGACTCGTTATCATCGAGAGTTTCACCTCGACGAACGGCAGGCCGAGTTCGTGCGCCAGCGCGCGGGAGACGGTGGTCTTCCCGGTCCCGGGCGGCCCGACGAACAGTATCTTGCCGATCTCTCTGAGGCCGATGTCCGCGAGGTACTCGCGGTGTTCGATGGCCTTCATCAGCTTGTGAATCTCGCCCTCCTGGTCGCTCGTCAGCACGAGGTCTTCGAGGGTCATCTCTATCTCCTCGGGCGCGCGGACCTGCACGAGGTCCAGCATCTCCGCGTCCTCCTCCTCGTCGAAGTACTGGTCGAGGAGGCTGTCTATCCAGACGCGGTCGGCCTGAATCGACCGGGTCTGCTCGCGCGCCTCGGCGTGGGTCACGTCCACGTCGTCGCGGTCCTCGACGGCGGCCGCGATAGTCGGGTTGGTCTCCAACTGCTCACGGTCGGCCCGTTCGAGGTACCAGTCGACGGCCATGTCGGGTTGCGTGAGGGAGATGCGTCCCGAGAAGTCCTCGCGCTGGGTGAACATGAGGTCGGAGATAGCTTCCCACGGCCGTTCGACGCCCGTGGCCTTCCGCGCGACGCTGTCGGTCACGACTAGGGGGCGTTCGATGCCGATGGGGGCCGTTTCGTCGTCTTCGTTCTCGTCGTCCGGCGGGTCCGTCCAGAAGACTCGGCGGTACCGCGGCGGGAGGTCGTTCTCGTCTAACTCACGGTTCTCGGAGTAGAGATTGGCCGTGAGGAGGAACTCGACCACCTCGAGAGCCGGGTCACTCATCCCCGCAACGTTGCCCGCCAGACGGCATAAGACCGTCGAAGGCCGCTCAGGCGGGCGAGTGTCGCCGCCGCCGTCCGCCGGGGACCCACCACGGAAGACGCTATCGGGCGTCGGATGTCCTCCGCGGACGTGCAACTCACCGCGTTCCGACTAGTTATCGGGAGAACGAGTGTAGATGTTCAACAACGGCCCCTGACTCGGCACCCGGACGGTCGCCGTCCGCGTCGTCACCGAACTTCGACGGCGTTCGAATCGACCGCCGCGTCCGTCGCGGCCCGATTCGTCCGGGCGTCGCGGAAACGGCGAGTGCGTGAAACTCCGTGCCCGTCTCCGAGAGTTCTACCCCATTTATCACCACGGAAACCGGATGGGGGAACATGCCTCAACCAGTCATCGCGGCCGCGTACCGCACTCCGTTCGGGAAGGCCGGCGGCGTCTTCGAAGACGTGCGAAGCGAAGACCTCTCGGTCGCCCTCCTCGACCACATCCTCGACGAGTCCGACCTCGACGCCGAGGACGTGGACGACCTGATGTGGGGCGTCGCCCAGCAACGCGGCGAACAGGACAACAACGTCGCCCGCGTCATCGCCCTCCTCTCGGAACTCGGCGAGGGGACGCCCGCGACGAGCATCAACCGCTGGTGTGCCTCCTCGATGCAGGCCATCATCTCCGCCTCCGACGCCATCGCGGCGGGCAACCGCGACTGCATCGTCGCCGGCGGCGTCGAGAGCATGTCCCGCGTGCCGATGGACGGCGACTCCTACCAGCACCTCCACCCCGAACTCTCCGAGCAGTACAACGTGTTCCAACTCCAGATGGGGATGACCGCCGAGAAGGTGGCCGAGGAGTACGGCGTCTCCCGCGAGCAACAGGACGAGTACGCCGCGAAGAGTCACGAACGCGCCGCGGAGGCGACGGACTCCGGCCGCTTCGACGACGAAATCGTCCCCATCGAGACCGACGACGGCGTCGTCACCGAGGACGAGGGTATCCGCCGGGACACCTCCGCCGAGACGCTCGCCGGACTCGACCCGGCGTTCACGGGCGACGGGACGGTCACCGCCGGCAACTCCTCGCAGATAACCGACGGCGCGGCGGCCGTGCTCGTCACCTCCCGCGAGTTCGCCGAGGCGAACGACCTCGACGTCCTCGCAGAGGTCGGCACGAACGCCGTCGCCGGCGTGGACCCGACGGTGATGGGTATCGGTCCCGTCCCGGCGACGCGCAATCTGCTGGAACGCAACGGCCGCGACGTCGAGGACTACGACCTCGTGGAACTCAACGAGGCGTTCGCCAGCCAGTGCGTCTACGCGCGCGACGAACTCGGCGTCGACCCCGAGAACTACAACGTCAACGGCGGCGCCATCGCCATCGGCCACCCCCTCGGCGCGTCCGGGGCGCGCCTGCCGGTGACGCTCATCCACGAGATGACGAAGCGCGACGCCGAACGCGGTCTGGCGACGCTCTGCGTCGGGTTCGGACAGGGCGCGGCTATCGAGTTCAGCCGGTAGACGCGGCCGACCCCGTCCACGGCGCGGTCGAACGCCGACGACCGGCCGTTCTCGCCCCGCAAGAAGCGGCGACGAAGATCTCGACTCCGTGACACGTACCGTCCACCACGACCCGACAGCCTCGGCTCTCCGTCGCGGTGGGACTCCTCACACTCGCCCTCGGAGCGCTGTTCGCCGTCACGCTCGAAGCCCAGCGAGCGGCGAGAACCGGCGCGTCGGCGTGGCTCCCGGCCGTCGCCGAGTCGCCGGCCCGGACGACGCGTCGCGGCGGCCACGACGCTTTTTGAACGCCCGTCCGACGGTCCCGACGAACGATGACTGTCGAGCCTTCGAGCGACGCCGACGGCGAGGAGACGCTCAACCGACGTCGGTTTCTCGCGGGGGCCGCGTCTCTCGGTGCCGCGGCGGCGACGCCCGCGTCGTGGGGACGGCCGCCGGCCAGTCCGAGTCTCAGCAGAACAAGACGACGCCCGTGGCGGTACAGAACACGGCGCCGACGTCGAGAACGACGACTACGTCGGCCTGTTCGTGCAGGTGTCGGGGTACGACCGCGAGGCCTCACAGCAGGGCGTCAAAAGCTGCGAGTTCGCCGGGAGTCAGGAGGACCTGACCGGCTACGACGTGGAGGTGATCGACACCGCGAGCGAGGCGAACCGGTCGGAGCCCGCCACGATGTTCGCCGTCACGGAGGGGACCAACGTCCAGGTGGGGAAACTGTTCGTCGTCAACGAGCAGTCGGCCTGTTCCGGCGGCTACGTGACGCTCCAACTCGAAGAAGTGGGGAGCAGTAGCATCGAGACGCCCGGCGCCGCCGGCGGTTCGGAGACGGGGTCGTCGATTCCGGGGTTCGGCGTCCTCGCCGGCGCACTCGGCCTCGGCGCGGCGGGCGCGGCGGCCGCCGCGCGCTCCGACGACGACTGAGACCGGTCGGCGGCGACGGAGACGGCCGTCGGGCAGAAGGGAACTACCGCCGGCGGCCCGGACGGCCGATGGACTGCGTCACTCGTCGGGGTGGACGAACTGCATCGCCTGTCGGACGGCGTCGTGGCTGCCGATGACGGTGATTCGGTCGCCGTGCTGGACGGTGTAGTCCGCGCTCGGAACGGCCGTCTCGCCGTCTCGGGAGACGAGCGCGATGAGACAGCCGTCGGGCAGTTCCGGTCCGATGTCGCGGACCGTCTTGCCGACGATCTCCTGCGAGGTGACCTCTATCTCCTGCACGTCGCCCGAGCGACCGATTTCGCTCATCCAGTTCATCATCGCCGGCCGTTCGATGTAGTTGTCGATGGCCTGCGCCGTCGCCAGCACCGACGAGATGGTGCGGACGCCGAGTTCCTCGAACGCCTCCACGTTGTTCGGGTTGTTCGCCCGGGCGATGATGGTCTCTGGGTCGAACTTCGAGGACGCCAGTTGGGAGACGAGCAGGTTCACGTCGTCGTCGCCGGTGGCGGCGACCACGATTTTGGCGTTGGCCGCGCCCGCAGAGCGCAACACGTCCGTGTCGGTGCCGTCACCCTGGTGGACGGTGTGACCCTCGTTGCGGGCCGTCTCGATTATCTCCATGTCTTGTTCGATGAGCACTACGTTCTCTCCGCGGTCTTCGAGGCGTTCGGCGAGCGACCGGCCCACCTTACCGCCTCCGATGACGAGTACACGCATTGGTATGACGTCGAGGTATTCGGCTATCTGTCTCGCGAGGCCGCCCTCGAAGACGACGGTCACGAGGATGACGAGGAAGACGGTGCCGACGAGAGTGTCGGCGGCCTGCGTCAGGCCCTCCGCCCGCAGTTGGATGGCGAACAGCGTCGCGACGGACGCGGGGATGATGCCCCGCGGGCCGACGAGGCTCATGAACCACTTCTCGCCCGTGGTGAAGCGGTCGCCGCGGGCCGACAGGAACACGAGCGCCGGTCGGAGGACGAGGGCGACGACGGCGACGACACCCAGTCCGCCGAGGCCGAGTCGGAGCAGGGTGCCGAAGTCCAACAGCGCCGCCAGCGCGATGAAGACGAACGAGAGGACGATGAGCGTCACGTCGCCCTTGAACGACTCGATGTCGTGCTCGTACGGGACGTCGGCGTTGCCGAGCAGGATGCCGGCGGTGGCGACGGCGGCGATGCCCGCCTCGGTGGCGATGAAGTCGGCCGCGCCGTAGGCGACGAGCGCGCCCGCGAGGACGAGCAGTCGAGCGTTCTGCGGCGCGTTACCGGGCGAGAGGTCTACGTACCGGAGCGCGTAGAACAGCGTCGCGGCGACGAGGCTGCCGACGACGACGCCGACGCCGAGGCGTTCGGCGAACAGCGTCAGAAGCACGCTGGGCTCGGTGGCACCCACGATGATGGCCTCGAAGATGACGACGGCGAGGATGGCCGCCGTCACGTCGTTGACGATGCCCTCCGTCTCCAGCACCGCCTCGACGCGGTCACGCGCCGGGACGACCTCCAGAATCGGGGTGATGACCGTCGGCCCGGTGGCGACGAGAAGCGCGCCGATGAGAAACGACAGGGGCCACGACGCGCCGAGCAGGAAGTAGACGGCCGCGGCCGTTCCGACGAGCGCTATCGCCGCGCCGACGGTGACGAGTCTGATGGTCGCCGCGGGCGCTCCCGCAGTTTCTCGATGCGGAGGTGGAACGCCCCCTCGAAGACGATGATTGCGACCGAGAGACCGACGATGGCGGACAGGCCGCCGCCGAACGACTCCGGACTGACGACGCCGAGTACCTCTGGGCCGAGCAGTATGCCCGAGGCGATGAGAAACAGCACGCTCGGAACCTGAAACCGGTCCGAAAGCACCTGCGAGACGACGCCGATACCGATGATGGCGGCGACGATGTAGATGAGATTCGAGCCAGCCGCCACTATGACACCTCCATGTATTCTCGCCGATGTGACGAATGGACATAAAAGCACACATTCACGACGCTCTTTTCCGGGTGAAAATTGAACAATCGTGCGGAAATACCAAGCCGCTCCGAATATGCTCGAACGCGGGGACCGACAGCGGCCGCCGGTCGCCGGTATCGTCGTGACGCCCGTCTTCGGCGGCGGGGAAACCGTCAGTCCTCGTCGGTGTAGAGCATCTCTATCTGGTCGGCGTACCGGTCGAGGATGTTCCGACGCTTCTTCTTCATCGTCGGCGTCATCAGGTCGTTGTGCTCGGTGAACTCCTCGGGGACGAGGCGGAACTGCTTGATCTGCTCGTAGGACTCGAAGCCTTCGTTGGCGGCGTCGACCTCGGCCTGAATCCGCTCTCTCACCCGGTCGTCGCGGCAGACCGCCCGCACGCCGTCCGGCAGGTCGTACCCCTCGCGGGCGGCCCAGTCACGGACGCCATCGAAGTTCGGGACGATGAGCGCCGAGACGAACTTCCGGCCGTCCCCCAGCACCATGCACTGCTCGACCACGTCGCTGGAGGCGAACGCGTCCTCGATGGGGCCCGGGGCGACGTTCTTCCCCGTCGAGAGGACGAGAATCTGCTTGGCGCGTTCGCGGAACGAGATGTAGCCGTCCGGTCGGAGTTCGACCACGTCGCCGGTCCGGAACCACCGCCCGGACGCTCCCGCCGCCTCGGACGCCCCGTCGGCGTCGCTCTCGGGGTCGTCGACGAACGCCTCCGCCGTCTCCTCCGGCCGGTTCCAGTACCCCTCGCTGACGTTCGGCCCCTTCACGAGGAGTTCGCCCACCTCGCCGCCGGCGTCGCCCGTCACGTCGCCGACGACGGTGTCGTCGAGTTTCACCTCGACGTCCACGACGGGCGCGCCGATAGTGCCAATCTTCGGTTCCTCGGGCGGGTTGACGGCGACGACGGGCGACGTCTCCGTCAGCCCGTAGCCCTCCAGAATCGGGAGCCCCATCCCGTGGTACAGCGCGCAGAGTTCCGCGGAGAGGCTGCCGCCGCCGCTGATGAAGAACTCGATGCGGCCGCCGAGGGCGTCGCGCACCTGCTCGAAGACGAGTCTGTCGGCGAGGGCGTGTTTCGCCGAGAGGACGGCCCCCGGCGCCGCGGACTCGTGGTACTCGCGGCCGACGTCGACGGCCCACTCGAAGATGCGCTTTTTCACCGGCGACTCCGAGGCCTGCGTCCGAATCGCGTCGTACAGTTTCTCGTACACGCGGGGGACGCTCGTCCCCGTCGTCGGCCGGACGAGTTGGAAGTCCTCGCGCAGGGTGTCGGGGTCCTCCGCGTAGGCGACGGTGGCGCCCGCCGCGAACATCATGAAGTGGCCGGCGAGTCGCTCGAACACGTGCGCGAGGGGGAGGAACGACAGCGTCACCGACCCGCGCGAGACGACCGGCACGTCGTCGGCCTTGTCGGGACGCGGGCCGAACCGCTTGTAACACTGGTTCACGTTCGACCGGAAGTTCCGGTGGCTGAGTTTGACGCCCTTCGGTTGGCCCGTCGTCCCAGAGGTGTAGATGAGCGACGCGAGGTCCGCGGGGTCCCGTTCGGCCAGCCACGACTCGTAGGCGTCCTCGTCGAACGCCTCCGCGCCCATCTCGTGGACGTCGCCGAGCGTGTAGATGTCGTCTCTGTCGCGGACGGCGCCACCCATCCCGCTCCCGTCCGCCGGGTCGTCGACGAGGACGACGAACTCGAGGTCCAACTCGTCCTCGACGGCGAGCACTCGCCCGAGGAGTTCGGCGTTCTCGACGACGCGCCCGACGCGTCGGGGTCCGAGAGCAGATACTGGACCTGCCGCTCCGAGGAGGAGGTGTAGACGGTGGTGACGGCGCCGCCCGCGGCGAGGATACCGAAGTCGCACTGCGCCCACTCCATCCGGGTGTGCGCGAGGATGCCGACGCGGGACCCCGCCTCGACCCCGAGTTTCCGGAACCCCGCCGCGAGGTTCCGGACGACGCCGCGCATCTCGTCGTACGTCAACTCGGCGTAGTCGCCGTCCGGCGCTTCGGGGACGACGCCGGCGCTGACGAGCGACCGGTCGTAGATGCCGCCTTTGTACCGCTGGGCGGGTTCGCCGGCGTTGCGCGCCGCGCTGTCTTCGAACATCCGTGCCAGCGTCGTGTCGCCGACGACGTCGTCCTCGAACGTCGCTTCGGAGTCCCGCCAGTCCATGCAACAGACATATTCGTTCACAATTTAAAAGAATATACCTTCCGAACCGGGCCGTTGTTCGCGGTTCAACGCGCCGCGTCGGACCGCGAGTTTCTCCGGCCCGACGCCCGCACAGGTGTGTCTGGTAGTGGCAACGTTTTCACGAACCGGTGGGGTTCCGCAGAGCGCCCGTTCGGGATAGCGGGCGCGAAATACCCGAAACGCCGACAGTTCGTCGTCGAGACGGTTAGCCGGTGGGTTGAAAACAGTATGGTGCGTACTACCCATGACCGAGGTGGGCATTCACATGACCGAAGACGGGGACCCGACGGTGCCGCTATCCGAGTACGAGGGGTACGACTGGAACTGTCTCGACGGCGTCCCGTCGGCGGACGACCTGTTCTCCGTCCTCTCCCACGAGGAACGCCGGCGTCTGCTGTGGTTCCTCCTCGACGCCCGGAGACGACAGTCGAGGAACTGGCCGACGTACTCGTCGGGTGGCGCCTCCGCGACGACGACTTCGTCGGCGAGGACGAACGACGGACCGTCCTCGTCTCGCTTCACCACCGCCATCTCCCGATGCTCGCGAAGAGCGGTCTCGTCACGTACGACGCCGACTCCGGGTCGGTCGAGTTCTCGCCGCCGCCCGCCCCGATTCAGGTACTGATAAAGTTTAGTTACCAGTACGACAATGCCGTAGACGTTCCGGAGGCGTGACGCGCGCCGGCCATCGGGCGTCGTCACGACACGACCTCACCATGGGTATGGGAGCGATCCTCGACGAGGCAGAACGGCACCGCAAGTCACTCGTCTACTACGCGCCGGACCCGGGGGACTTCCGGGAGCAGTTCGACACGCGCAACGTGGAGATAGCGTACCGAGAGCTACCGCAGTCCGCCCCCGAACCGTTCGTCGCGATTCGCGATGACGGCCGCGTCCGCGGCGTGATAGCGGTCGAGACGATTCGGGAGTATCTCCGACGGCCGCGCCTAGACCGCCGCGACACGGACGCGTACCGGGCGATAGTCGACCTGTTGGACGACACCGTGTTCGCGTCGCTGGACCGCCGCCAGTTGCTGTTGACCGCTCGCGAGTTCGAGGACAGGACGTGGCGCGTCGGCACCGGAACGCTCCACGTCGGGTTCCAGTCCGCGGCCCGGTTCGCCGACCAGCGGTCGCTGTACCGCCGTCTGGCCGGCGAGACCGACCTCGACGTGCACGCCTACTTCGTCGTCGACGGCGACCCGCCGGCGGTGCCGGGACTGACGGTACACACCGAACCCGCGTCCGAAATCGGCCGCCACTGGTTCATGGTGTTCGACGGCGGCGACCAGCCCGACCAGCAGTTCGCCCTCGTGGCCGAGCAACTGTCCGAAGACGACTTCTACGGCGTGTGGACCTACGACCGGTCGCTCGTCCGCCGAGCGCTCGCCGAGGTGCCGTCGGCCGCGGCCGACCGCACCCGCGAGGGCGCGGGACCGGAAGACGGCGCGGAGGACAGAGCGTAGGGGGCGTCCGGCGCGCCCGCGCTCTCACTCCTGCTTGGCCTTCCAGTCCAGATAGCCGAGGACGCCGCGCGCGTCAGTTTCTCCTCCTCGTGGGCCTTCTTGTCGCTCCACAGGTCGGTCATCTCCGTGTGCTCGGCGAAGTGCTGTTCGACGGCTTCGTCGTCGCCGAGTTCCTCCCGTTTCGCGCGGACGGCCTCGACCCACTCCACGAGCGTCCGCTTGTACGACTCCATCAGTTCCTCCTCGTACTCGACCGGTCCGAAGTGACCGTAACAGAGCGTCTCGGGGGCAATCTCCTCGATGGTGCGCACGTCGTCCAGCGACTTCTCCAAATCGAACTGCGACGGCGGCGTCGTCTGTCGGACCTCGTCCTTCTTCGGGACGTAGATGCCCGCCGCGTCGCCGGTGAACAGGATGTCGTCCTTCGAGTCGTGGAACATCGTCTGGTGGGGGGCGTGCCCCGGCGCGTGTATCACCGACAGCGTCCGGTCGCCGAGGTCGATTTCGTCGCCGTCGGTCAGCGGTTCGATGCGGTCCTCGGGCACCGGTTCGGGTTCGACGTAGTACTCCCACTGCTCGCCGACGGCCGCCTTCGTCCCCTCGACGAGTCGTTCGGGGTCGACGAGGTGCGGTACGCCTATCTCGTGGGTCAGCACCGTCGCGTTCGGGCACGCCTCGGCGAGGAAGCCCGCGCCGCCGGCGTGGTCGAGGTGGATGTGCGTCGGCAGGAGGTACTGCACGTCCTCGCGGGCGATGTCCAGTTCGTCCAGCGCGTCGAAGAGGTACTCGCGGTTCGTCCCGATGCCCGTGTCGACGAACGTCGGTCGCTCGGCGTCGATGATGTACACCGACCCGTACTGTTCTGAGTCGTACATCCCGGTGTCGACGTAGTGCACGTCGTCGGTTCCGGGGACCGTCGTCACGTCGCCGATAGCCATGCCGGATGCGCGACGCGCGGGACGAAAAGCGTTCGGACGGCGGCGATGCGTCGGGCACGGCCGACCCGCTCGCGCGACTCGACCCGAAGACTTTGGCGGACGCGCCCGTCTCCCCGGACGTGCCCGCTTTCGAGACCCGACTCACCGACCGACTCGGTATCGACGCGCCGGTCGTACAGGCTCCCATCGGGAGCGCGACCTGTCCCGAACTCGCCGCCGCCGTCTCCGAGACGGGCGGACTCGGGACGCTCGCCGTGACGTGGCGCGACCCGGCCGACGCCGCGGACGCGGTGCGCCGGACCCGCGACCTGACCGACTGCCCGTTCGGCGTCAACCTCGTCGTGGACCCGGCGGCGACGGAGTATCCCACTGAAGACCACGTCGAGGCCTGTCTGGACGCCGGCGCGCCCGTGTTCTCCTTCTCCTTCGGCGACGCCACACGGCACGTCGAACGCGTCGACGACGCGGGCGCGACGACGCTGTGGACGGTCGGAAGCGCGGCTGAGGCGCGGGACGCGGTCGACGCGGGCGCAGACGTTGTCGTCGCGCAGGGGTGGGAGGCCGGCGGCCACGTGCAGAGTGAGGTGGCGACGATGCCTCTCGTCCCGCGCGTCGCGGACGCCGTCCCGGACACGCCCGTCGTCGCCGCGGGCGGTATCGCCGACGGTCGGGGCCTCGCCGCCGCCGCGACGCTCGGTGCCGACGGCGTCTGGGTCGGGACGCGGTTTCTCGCGACCGAAGAGGCGAACGTCCACCGAGCCTACCGGCGGCGGGTGGTCGAGGCCGCGGAGACGGAGACGCGGTACGGGACGCCGTTCTCGAAGGGGTGGCCCGGTACACCGCACCGCGTCCTGCGAAACGAGACGACGGACCGCTGGGAGGCGGCCGCCCGCCCCGAGTCGGACCGCCCCGGCGACGGCGAGACGGTGGCGCGCGGTCCGGACGGGCCGGTCGGCCGATACGAGGACTCGCTGGCGACGCCGGAGATGGAGGGCGACGTGACCGAACTCCCCCTCTACGCGGGCCAGAGCGCGGGACTGACGGACGACGTCGTCCCCGCGGGCGACGTCGTCGACGCGTTCGTCTCGGAGGCGGCGACGGCCCTCCGCGCCGCGGACGGACGCGTGCGGACGGACCGCTGAGGCGGCCACGCCCTCGTACCGAGTGGCACGGATGCGACACGGTTTTGCCGCGCCCTGTCGAACCGTCGGACAATGATTAGCAGGCAGTTCCTCCGCGAGAACCCGGAGACGGTTCGGGAGGCGCTTCGCAACAAAGGGATGGACGACGTGGACCTCGACCACGTTCTCGAGGTGGACGACGAGTGGCGGTCGCTGAAGCAACGCGGCGACGAACTCCGGCACGAGCGCAACGAGACGTCGTCGAAGATAGGCGACCTGAAGGCCGAAGGGAAGGACGAGGAAGCCCAGGAGGCCATCGAACGGTCGCAGGAACTGAAGGCCGAGTTGGCCGACGTCGAGGACCGCGCGGACGAACTCGAGGCCGAGTTGGAGGTGCGACTGCTCGAACTCCCGCAGATTCCCCACGAGGACGTCCCCGTCGGCGAGGACGAGTCGGACAACGTCGAACGCCGCCGCGAGGGGTTCGACGACCTGCGCGAGTTGCCCGACGAGGTGGTCCCGCACTACGACCTCGGCGAGGAACTGGACGTCCTCGACTTCGAACGCGGCGCGAAGGTCGCCGGCGGCGGCTTCTACTTCGCCAAGGGCGACGGGGCGCGCCTCGAACACGCCCTCGTCCAGTTCATGATGGACGTCCACCGCGAACAGGGCTACACCGACCTGTTCCCGCCCATCCCGGTGAACTCGCGGTCGATGGAGGGGACGGGCCAGTTCCCCAAGTTCACCGACGACGCCTACCGCCTCGGCGGGTCGAACGAGGAGGCGTACGACGACGACGACCTGTGGCTCTGCCCCACCGCCGAAGTGCCCGTCACGAACATGTACCGCGACGAGATTCTGCTCGACGACGACCTGCCGGTGAAGCACCAGGCGTACACGCCGAACTTCCGGCGCGAGGCGGGCGAACACGGCACCGAGACGCGGGGCATCGTCCGCGTCCACCAGTTCAACAAGGTGGAGATGGTCAACTTCGTCCGCCCCGAGGAGTCGTACGACCGCTTCGACGAACTTCTGGACGACGCCGAGGAGGTGCTTCGCCGCCTCGAACTCCCGTACCGCATCCTCGAGATGTGTACCGGTGACCTCGGCTTCACGCAGGCGAAGAAGTACGACATCGAGGTGTGGGCGCCGGGCGACGACATGGAGGACGGCCCTGAGGAGGGCGGCCGGTGGCTGGAGGTGTCGTCGGTGTCGAACTTCGAGGACTTCCAGGCCCGCCGCGCCGGCCTCCGCTACCGGCCCGAACGCCACGAGTCGGCCGAGTACCTCCACACGCTGAACGGGTCGGGCCTCGCCGTCCCGCGCGTCGTCGTCGCCATCCTCGAGTACTACCAGAACGACGACGGCACCGTGACCGTCCCCGAAGCGCTCCGCCCGTACATGGGCGGCCTCGAGGTCATCGAGGGCCACGAACACGTCGGCGAGTCGGCCGTCGGCGCGGGTCGGAAGGACTGACCGCCGCGAACGGCGGACGCGCTCCTCCGTTTAATCGGCCATTTAGCCCGAAATCGGACGAAATTCGGCTGGACTCGCGGTCACGGCCGACCCCCTACATTACCCCACAGTCCGACGGACGAGTATGAGCAACTCGACCCGACTCCCGGAATCGGGAGGTGTCGCAGCGTGATTCGTTCCATCGACGACACGCCGTGGCGGGCGGTCGGCAGGCACCGGTTCGACTCGGCGGCCGAACTCGACGCGACGCTCACGACCACCCTCGGTTCGGAGGGCGGAACCGTGCCCCGTCTCCGCGGCGTCGACCCCGAGGAGGCGGAACGACTGCTCTCCTCGGCGCGCGAGGCGGACGTGGAACTCGAGGTCCACTTCTGCATCGAGGACCGACTGGTCAAGATAGATACCGAGGGCGTCGTCGCGGTCAGAGACGACCGCTGACGCTCGCTCCCGTCCCCGCTATCCGCGCCGGAGGTCGTCGCGCACGAACGTCTCGATGCGCCGGATGCCGTCGTCGCCGACGTCGAACACGTCCACGAAGTCGAAGCGTACGCCCCCGTCCGCACCGACCAGTCGGCCGCGGGCGACCCGGCCGCCGTCGTCGGCGCGGTACGTCGCCGTCACCTCGTGGCGCGTCTCCGTCTCGGGGCGACCGTCGCGCATGAACGAGACGAACGTCTCGCGTCCCGACAGCGTCCGGTCGGGCCTGTCGTGGACGACGTCGGGCGCAAGCACCGACGCGAGGCGGTCGTAGTCGCCGGCGTCGACGGCGTCGTAGTACGTCTCGACGAGTCCCCGTCCCGACGCGGCGGCGTCCGAGTCCATGCGTGCCAGTCGCGGTGCCGGCGACAAGACGCTGACGGGTCGTCCCCCGCGGGACCGCCGGCGATGGCGACGGCGACGGCGACGAGTGGTCCCTCGCCGTCCGCCGACGAACCGCTTTTATCCGTCCGTCGCCGACTGCCACCACCGTGTCCGACGCCTCGTCTCCGAGCCTGCACGTCCGCTACGAGGGCGACGACGACCCCGCGAAGTGTACGGCGCGGAAACTCTCGCGGTTCGACCTCGCCGAACTCCACCGGTCCGACCGCGCGACGCCGTACGGCGTCGTCCTTAATCCGCACGCCGAACGCGCCCTCTCGCCGGCGGACGCGGGCGCGACGACCCTCGTCGCCCTCGACTGCTCGTGGGAGTCGGCCGGCGAGGCGATGTTCTCGCTGCCGGGCGACCACCGCGCGCTCCCGTACCTCGTCGCGGCCAACCCGGTCAACTTCGGGCGGCCGATGCAACTCACCACGGTGGAGGCACTCGCCGCCGCCCTCTCCATCTTCGGTCACGCCGACCACGCCGAGCGAATCCTCTCGAAGTTCACGTGGGGGCACACGTTCCTCGAACTGAACGAGGAACCGCTCAGACGCTACGCCGACTGCGAGGACTCCTCGGCGGTGGTCGAGATTCAGCAGGAGTATCTGGAGCGCGGCGACTGACCGATCCGACGGCGTCACCGAGCCTTCGCCCACGACCCGATAGCGCCCGCGATGGCGCTGTCGACGGCGAAGAGGACCGTCACCACCAGTCCCACGAGGAAGACGCCCGCGCCGCCGAGGAACGCCCCCAGCGGTCCACCGGCGAGTCCGAGGACGCTCCCCAACAGGGCGAGGACGAGGGTGAGGACGACGCCGGAGATGGACCCCGCGAGGAGCCCGTTCCACGCGCCGTCGCCGAGCGTTCCGCCCGCGAGGTAGCCCGCGGCGAACCCGCCGACGAGGCCGGCGCCTATCTGTCCGAGGAGGGGGAGCGAGAGTCCGACCGCCCCGACGACGAGTATCACGACGAAGCCGACGGCGACGGCACGCCAGTCCGTGTTCATGCGTCCGGGTACGCTCGTCCCGGACAAAAGTCTCGTGCCCGTCGGCGCGTCGTCGCCGCACCGCCGCCGCGCCGTCCCGTGGAGTGTCACGTCCTGCCGCGCGACGGCCGAACGGACGCGCTTTTACCCCTCGGCCGAGTAGAGAGGGTATCATGATTTTCGAGTCCCTCCCGACGACGCCGCGGTCGGAGGAACTTCTCGACAAAGCCTTCTCGCGTGCCGCGCGGTCCGGTCGGGCGAAGTCGGGACTGGAGGCCCAGGAGTCGATGCTCCAGACGGCTTCGTCCATCCTCTCGGACAACCTGGAGAACGTCGTCACAGAGTGGCCCGACTTCGGGACGGTCGACCCGTTCTACTACGAACTCGCCGACGCCATCGTGGACGTCTCGGACCCGGGGTCGGACGACGACCCGGACCATCGCCCCGGCGGCGTCGACGAACTCAGACAGAGTCTCTCGGAGGTGACGTGGGCGAGCCGGCAGATAGCCGAGATTCGTCGCGAGTACCAGTCGAAGATGCGGAAGTCCGACCCGGAGACGGCCCGCAAACACCGCAAACAGGCGTTCGCCCGGATGGCCGACATCGTCGAGGAAGTCTCCGAGGACCTCCTGCGAATCGGCGAGGCCCGCGACGCCCTGAAGAACCTCCCCGACATCCGCCCCGACGAACCGGCCATCGTCGTCGCCGGCTACCCGAACGTCGGCAAGTCGTCGTTCGTCAACCACGTCACCCGCGCGTCCAACGAGATAGCGCGCTACCCGTTCACGACGAAGGGCGTCCAGATAGGCCACTTCGAGCGCGACCGGATTCGATACCAGATCATCGACACGCCCGGCCTCCTCGACAGGCCCGAGGCGGACCGCAACGACATCGAGAAGCAGGCCGTCAGCGCCCTCGAACACCTCGCGGACGCCGTCCTGTTCGTCGTCGACGCCAGCGGTGCGTGCGGCTACCCGCTCGACGCGCAGTTGGAACTGCGCGACGCCGTCGAACGGCGGTTCGCCGAACGCGACGTGCCGGTACTCACCGTCTGCAACAAGAGCGACCGCTCGACCGACGTGGCGGCGGACTACTACATGAGCGTCGAGACGGAGGAGGGCGTCGACGACGTGCTCGCCGCCGCCGTCGACGCCGTCGACTGGAGCCCCGACATCCCGCCGTCGCGGCAGGAGTAGGTCGGGACTCGACCCCACGACCCACGCGACGACTGGCTCTGGAACGGGTACGCATCCGGTCTCGGACCGCCCTCGGGAGCTATTCTCGTTCTCCAGACGACCGAGACCCGGAATCGTTCATATCGTCTCTGGCGTGAATCTTGGCCTGTTCGCGAGCGCTGGGATTGACCGACTCCTTGAACGGAACCTTCGCGACCGTCGCATAGACGGGTTCGCCGGGCTCCTCGGCGTACTCGTCCGGGAGGTGGACTTCGAACTCCGCGTCGACGTCCGCGTCGTATATCGAGTCGTCGAGCGGAACGTCGGTCGCGGCCTGCAGTTTCGTCGCCGGCACGAATCCGAGGCCGATGTTGGTCTCCAGTTCCGGATTCCACCACGCCGACGTCAGATAGCCGCACTCGTCGCCGGTCTCGGGGTCCGAGACGAGCCAGAAGTCGGGAGCGTAGTCCCGGATCGGTTCGCCGGCCATCTTCAGGCCGACCAGTTTGTGCGTGAACGGGAAATCGCCGTTCTCGATGGCGTCTCGCTGGCGTTCCAGTTCGGCTTTGCCGACGTAGTCCGCGTCCTTGTCGTCGGGCACCTGATAGCCGAGGTTGACCTGGAACGGCGACGTCTCGTCGTCCATGTCCTGCCCCAGCGACATGATTCCGGCTGCGATACGTCGTTGATGGGATATCCCCGTCGCGGTACCGCCGTGGGCCTCGACCGTTTCGAGTACCGGGTTCCACACCCCTTCGGCGTTCTTCGTCGCCTCACGGACATATATCTCGAATCCCGCCTCTCCGGAGAAGCCGGTCTGACTCACCAGCACCGGGACGTCGTTGACCGTGGCTTCCATCAGTCCGTAGTACGGGATGTCTTCGACCACGTCTCCGACGAGCGACTCCATCACCGCAGGCGATTTCGGGCCCTGAACTTGCATCGGCGAGACGTCGATCTCGTCGATGTCGACCTCGAACTCGGAGTTGACCGTGACGCCTTGGAGCCACTGTTTCAGGTCGGCGTCCGCGATGGAGAACCAGAACTCGTCGTCGGCGAGTCGTAACAGGACGAAGTCGTTGAGGATGCCGCCGTCCTGATTGCAGCAGATGGCGTACTTCCCGCGCATCGGCTCGATGTCGGTCGCGTCTCGCGTGATGACGTAGTTGACGAACGCCTCGGCATCGGGCCCCTCGACGCGGATCTGGCGCTCGACGGCGACGTCCATCAGCGTCACCTCGTCGACCAGCAGGTCGTACTCGGCGTCCAACCCGCCCTCGTCGGGGTCGATGTACGCCCGCGGGTGGTACATGTGATTGTAGACCGTCGCCTGCCGACACCCCGCCTCGACGGAGAGGTGCCAGAACGGTGACTGCCGAACTCGAGTCGATATCAGGAGGTCGACGTCCGCGTCGCCCGTCTGACGGAGATTTCTGGGGATGGTCCGATCCGATTGGTCGACGTCGGGGTGGTTCGGATGGTGTCGATTACTCGTCATTGTCGAACTATTCCGGTGCTCCGGCGCAACGGCCGAACAGCGATGTCCAGATACGTCCGAACCGACTGGCGTCGAATGCCGTGACGACTCCAGCGGTGAGGGAGACGTGTGATTCGGTAGCGCTGGCTCGGCCGCCGTCATTGTGTTCCCGTGCCATATCACCAGATAACATGCCCCCGACCGTATCCCTCTGTATGTTATACGTTTAACGTGTTTATACGGACGGCGGAAGATTTCGTCCCCCCACCGAGCCTTCCGTCCGTCGCTCGAGTGGTGCGGTCGGAACGACGAGGGGGGAGTGATGGCGGACGACTACCGTCACTCCGACCGTCTCGAAGAATTCACCGGTGTCAGTCGCTTCTACTCGGCCTCGTACGTCACGCTGACCGTCGCGGTCACCGTCACCGGGCCGGGTTCGAAGGACGTGCTCGCGCCGCCGGCGTCCGCCGTCTCGTAGGCCACGCGGGTGCCGACGGGGGGTGAAGCCACCGGACGTGGAGACGGAGTGGACGCCCGCGATGGAGAGGTTCGCCGCGTCGGCGAGCGTGTCGGCGTCGGTGCGGGCGGCGTCCATCGCGGCGCGCAGGGCCTCTTCGCGGAGGTCGGCGCGCGTCTCGTCGGTGAGCGTGAAGGTGACCTGTTGGACCTCGTCGGCACCGTTGCCGACGGCCACGTCGATCACCTCGCCCGCGCGGTCGGGGGCGACTTCGATGGTGTACGCGTGGACCGCCCGGTAGCCGGTCACGTTCCGCTCCTTCCCGTCGTAGTCGTACTGCGGGCCGACGCGGAAGTGCGCCGTGGTCACGGCGTCGTCGGGGACGCCGGCGTCACGGAGCGCCTGCCGCATCGTCTCGGAGCGCTCCGCGACCTGCGCGCGGGCGTCGTCGGCCGAGGACGCCGTCGCCGTCACGGCGACGGTGAGGACGGCGAGGTCGGCTTCGGTTGACACCTCGCCGTCCCCGGAGACGGTGATGGTACGACCCGACGCGTCCGACAGTTGCTGGGCGTTCGTGACCTGCTGTGCGCCGGCTTCGTCCGCGCCGCCGTCGGCCTGTAGCGGGGCGAGACACCCCGACAGGGCGAGGAGCGCTGCGAGGGTGACCGGGAGGACGACCGTTCTGAATCGACGTTGCATAGCCACGTCTTCGTCGGCTCAGCGCTTCAAGCCGCCGTTGTCACAAAGAACTCTTTCAGTCACGCCGGCACCGCCCCGGAGCGACCCGCCACCGCGGCCGGGTCGCCGGCCAGCACCGACGCGTCGTCGGTCGCTCCCTCGACCCGTCTGGGCTGGTCGACGGGGACGTACCGCACTTCGACCGCCAGGTCGCGGCTCCCCAACGGACCGAGCGGTTCCGGCGCGAGTTCGCGGATGCGCGGGCGGAGTCGCTCGCCGACGTCGGGCGGCGACGCGTCGGGCGGGTAGCCGACGGTGACGACGACGCGAGTCGGCGTCTGGAACGGGAAGCCGTCGTACTGCACGTCCATCGACAGGAGCGACGCCTCCTCGGGGAGTTCCGCGCTGACCGCGCTCTGCGCGTCCGTCTCGAACGTCGCGGTGCGGTAGGTGCCGTAGGTGACGCCGACGAGCACCGACGACAGGACGAGGAGTATCATCCCGATGCTGGCGAGGCGCGAGACGGTCGCCGACCTGGCCTCTTCCTCGCGGAACCACAGTTGCGGCCGGTAGCCCATCTGCCAGAGGACGATGAGGGCGACGAAGTTTATCGACAGGATGTTGACGAGCACCAGCACGAAGGGCCCCAGCATCGCCACCGGTTGTCCCCAGGCCAGGGCGACGCCGACGACGGCGATGGGCGGCACCAGCGCGGCCGCTATCATGACGCCGACGAGCGCGGCGGAGACGCCCGACGAGACGGCGGCCGCCCCCGCGGCACCGGCGCCGAGGGCGATGACGAGCGACAGTACGTCCGGCGCGAGTCGCTCGCGCACCTCGCTGATGGCGAACACCTCCTCGGCCGTCAGCGGGACGATACCGGACGCGCGGAGGACGACGGCGAAGATGGCCGCGGCGGCGATGGCGATGGCGGTGCCGAGCACCTGCAGTTTGATGCCCTCGACCGCCATCTCCCGGTCGTCGATGACGGTTCCGACGCTCGTCGACATCGCGGGGCCGACGAGGGGGGCGATGACCATCGACCCGACGACGACGGCCGGCGAGTCGAGGAGGACGCCCGCGGTGGCGACCACCGCGCTCACGACGGTCATGAGGACGAACGACGGGAGCGGCGGGGCCAACTCGTCCGCGTTGGCGGCGAGTTCCTCCCGCGCGATTCGGTCGCTGTCCCCGTTCTCCTCCTCGTACCGCTCTTCCAGCGCCTCGAACCGCTCGGAGACGACGGTTTCGGCGTCGACGACGACGGTGTAGGCGTCGCGTTCGATACCCACCTCGCGCAACTTCTCCAGCACGGGTTCGACGGCGGCCGACGGCAGCGGAAAGGAGACGAGCGCGGTGTAGTCGCGACCGCTCGTCTCGTCGGAGACGGCGTAGTCTATCCCCTCCTCGTCCAGCAGTTCGAGGACCGTCTTTCGTTTCCCCGTCGGAATCATCACCTGTACGAGTCGCACGTCGGAACGTTCCGCGGGGGGAGCAAAAACCCGACGGCGTGCGGTCCGTCCGGCGTCGCCGCCGCCGGTTCGACGTATCCCCGCCGCCGGTTCGACGCATCCCCGCCGACGACTCGACGCGTCCGCTCGCCCGACGTGCCCGATTCCGAGACTGAACACTTTTTGCATCGCTGAGCGACTGTCGGGTAGGTGACTCGTTACCATGCCACGTGAACAGATATTCCCGGAAGCGGAGTACGAACGGCGGGTCGACCGGACGAAGGCGCGGATGCGCGAGGCGGAGTTGGACGCGCTCGTCGTCTCAGACCCGGCGAACATGAACTACCTGACGGGGTACGACGGCTGGTCGTTCTACGTCCATCAGGCCGTCGTCGTGACCCCCGGGCGCGACGAACCCGTCTGGATCGGCCGGGAGATGGACGCGGGGGGCGCGCGAGCGACGACGCACCTCGACCGCGAGAGCATCCGCTCGTACAGCGACGACCACGTCCACTCGCCGTACGACCTCCACCCGATGGACTACGTCGCCGGCGTCCTCGAAGAACTGGGCGTCGACGACGGGTCCGTCGGACTGGAGATGGACGCGTCGTACTTCACCGCGAAGTCGTACACGCGACTGCGGGAGAACCTCCCGGACGCCGCCTTCGAGGACGCGACCCTGCTCGTGGGCTGGGTTCGCATCGTGAAGTCCGAACGCGAACTCGACTACATGCGCGAGGCCGCCCGCATCTCCGAGAACGCGATGCGGGCGGGGTTAGACGCCATCGAGGAGGGCGTCCCGGAGTACGAGGCGGCGCGAGCTATCTACGACGCCCTCGTCCGCGGCACCGACGACTACGGCGGCGACTACCCCGCCATCGTCCCGTTGATGCCGTCGGGCGACCACACGGGGACGCCGCACCTGACGTGGACGGACCGCGAGTTCGAGGACGGCGACCCGGTCATCGTCGAACTGTCGGGCTGTCGGCACCGCTATCACTCCCCGCTCGCGCGGACGACGTTCGTCGGCGACCCCCCCCGAGAAACTCGAACACACCGCCGACGTCGTCGTCGAGGGACTCGAAGCCGCCCTCGACGCCGTCGAACCGGGCGTCACCTGCGAGGCCGTCGAACGCGCGTGGCGGGAGACCATCGCGAAGTACGACATCGAGAAAGCCGACCGAATCGGCTACTCGATGGGGTTGGGCTACCCCCCGGACTGGGGCGAACACACGGCGAGCCTCCGTCCCGGAGACGAGACGGTGCTGGAGGAGGACATGACGTTCCACGCGATTCCCGGCATCTGGACGGACGAGGTGGGCGTCGAGATAAGCGAGACGTTCCGCGTCACCGCCTCCGGCGCGGAGACGCTCGCTGACTTCCCGCGGCGATTGTTCACGACCTGACCCGCCGCCGACCGTTCGGAGGGGTCGCCGTGGTCCGGCGGATTCGGCACGGTCCGGGCCGATTCGGCGCTGCTCGGACCGATTCGGTGCGTCCGGACGCCCACGACGGCGTACACCTAAGCTACTGTGCTACGTTAGCTAGTCACATGGTAGAGTTACTTCGGGACCGTCTGGAGACGGTCCGTCGCGGCTTCCACCGCCACCCCGAACCGGCGTGGCGCGAGTTCTACACCACGGCTCGGCTGGTGGAGGAGATAGCGCGAATCGGCGTCGACGAACTGGCCGTCGGCGCCGACGCCTACGACCCCGCCGACCGGATGGCCGTCCCCGACGAGTCGGACCTGGAACCGTGGCTGAACCGCGCCCGGGAGTACGGCGCGGACGAGGACGTCCTCGGGAAGATGGCCGGCGGCAACACCGGCGCAGTCGCCGTCCTCGAACGCGGCGACGGGCCGTCGGTCGGACTCCGCGTCGACATCGACGGCCTGTTCGTCGAGGAGTCGACCGACGACGACCACCGCCCCGCGGCCGAGGGGTTCCGCTCGGAGAGAGACGGGACGATGCACGCCTGCGGGCACGACGCCCACATGACGTGGGGGTTGGCGACGCTCGAAGCGGTCGCGGCGAGCGACTTCGCGGGGCGACTCGTCGTCTTCTTCCAACCGGCAGAAGAGCTGAGCGGCGGCGGCAGACCGATGGCCGAGAGCCGATTCGCGGAGGGGGTGGACTACCTGCTGGCCGTCCACGTCGGCCTCGACCACCCGACCGGCGAGGTGGTCGCGGGCATCGAGAAACCGCTCGCGATGTGCCACGTCGACGTGACCATCAGGGGAACGTCGGCCCACGCGGGCAAGGCCCCGAACGAGGGCGACAACGCCATTCAGGCGGCGGGCACCGTCATCCAGAACGCGTACGCCATCCCGCGCCACGGCGACGGGATGACCAGAGTGAACGTCGGCAGGGTCGAGGCGGGCACGTCGAGCAACGTCGTCGCCGAACGCGCCCACATGGAGGCCGAAGCGCGGGGGGAGACCACCGAACTGATGGAGTACGTGAAGTCGCGTCTGGAGCGTACGGTCGCGTCCGCGGCCGCCATGCACGGCTGCCGGGCCGAGTTCGACGTGGTGAGCGAGTCGCCGCGGGCGGACAGCGACCCCGAACTGCAGGCCCTCGTGGCCGAGGTGGCCGAGGGCGTCGAGGGCATCGACAGCGTCCTCCCGGCCGCCGACTTCGGCGCGAGCGAGGACGCGACGTTCCTGATGGACCGCGTGCAGCGAGACGGCGGGCTGGCGACGTACCTCGTCGTCGGCACCGACCACCCGACGAGTCACCACACGTCGACGTTCGACGTCGACGAGCGGTGTCTGGGCCACGGCGTCGACGTGCTGGTCCGGACGATTCGGGAACTCGAACGGCGACATCCGGTCCCGCGTGCGACCGTCGAGGACGACGAGTGACCGGGGTCCGACGGTCCGGCTGACTCGACGGCCGCACGAGACGCCGGCGCGGGGATTACGCCGTCAGTCGTCGTCCGACTCGACCGGGTCGCCGGCACCGGGTGGGTCCGGCTCGCTCTTCCGGCTCGACCCCACGAGGACCGTCTCGTCCTGCAGGAGCACGCGGCCGTAGTTCGAGCCGAAGTCCTTCATCAGCGAGAGGAGGGCGAGGAAGCAGACGAACGCGAACGGCGTCCCGGTGATGATGGCCGCCTGCTGGAGCGTGTTCGCGCTCCCCGTCCCGCCGAGAATCATCAGTATCGCCGCGGTCAGTCCGAGGACGACGCCCCAGAAGATGCGGTTGATGGTCGACGGTCGGGCCTTGCCGCCGGTCGTCATCATCGAGACGGCCAGCGTCGAGGAGTCCGCCGAGGTGACGAAGAACGTCGTCACGAGTATCAGGAACATGTACATCAGGAGCGTCCCGACGGGGAGCGTCATCGACACCCCGCCGAGGTTCAGCGTGAACTGCAGCGCCTCGAAGAGGATGAAGCCGGACACCTCCGCGCCCGCCTCGCCGGCGATGACCGCGCCGAAGTCCGCGACGCCGTTGTGCTGGGCCCAGACGGCGGTGCCGCCGATGAACGTGAACCACGGAATCGTCGCCGCCGACGTCGCGACGATGCCGGTGAACGCGACTTCGCGGACGGTGCGACCCTTCGAGATGCGGGCGATGAACAGGCCCGCGAACGGCGACCACGAGAGCGCCCACGCCCAGTAGAACACCGTCCACGCGTTCATCCAGTTCGTCGACTCCATGTTCCCCGCGCCCATCGGCCCCGCGCCGGTGAAGAGGCTCATCGCGACGAAGTCCGACACCATCCCGCCGAACGCCTGCGTGCCCAGCAGAAGCAAGAACAGCGTCGGGCCGACGAGGAACGTCGAGAGCATGAGCACGACGAACAGGACCATGTTGAAGTTCGAGAGTCGGCGAATCCCCTTGTCGACGCCGAGTACCATCGACGTCGTGAACAGGAGCGTCATGAACGTCACCACGAGGAGGATGCCGACGTTCCCCATGCTGATTCCCCACTGGTAGTCCAGTCCGGTGACGAACTGGCTGCCGATGAAGCCCAGCGACGTCGCCACCCCGCCGATGGTCGCGAAGACGGCGAGGATGTCGACGACTTTCGCCACCGGGCCGTCGAGGTTGTCCGCGCCGATGATGGGCGTCAGCGCCGAGGAGACGCGCAGCGGGACGTTCTCGTAGTTGTACGCGAAGTAGCCGATGGCGATTCCCATGATGGTGAACACGGCCAGTTGGGGCAGCGCCCAGTGGAACATCGTCTGCTGGACGGCGATGGTCATCGCCTCGGCCGAACTCCCCTGTACGCCCTCGAACAACGGCGAGGGGTTCGCGTAGTAGAACAGCGCCTCGGTCGGCCCCCAGAACACCACGCCGGCCGCGAAGCCCGCGGAGTAGAGCATCGAGAAGAACGAGAGGAAGCTGTACTCGGGGGACTCGTCGCCGAGTTTGATGGCTCCCCACGGGCCGACGATGAGGAACAGCAGGAAGACGACGACGAGGAACACGATGAGCAGGAGCGCCCAGTTGAACATCCCGAGCATCGTCCCGTTCAGCGAGGAGATTCCGCTCTCGACGGCGTTCGGGCTGACGAAGAACGCGACGATGACGCCCACGGTCAGCAACGCCCCGAACAGGAAGACGGTCGGGTCGATCTCCTCGCGGAACTCGGCGACGAGTCCCTTCCCGTCGTCACTCATACCGTCTCACCTCCCCGAGCGACCCACGACGCCGTGTTCGACTGTCGCACCACGTACCGCAGGGGGTGCTATGTGAACTCATGCCAACTTGTCGACAGAGCGTCTGATAAGTGTTTTTCAGACAGACGAGTCATATACGATTTCTGTCTGGTCGCCGAACCGTCCCTGTCGACGGGCGCGTCACCGGGCGACGGCGAGGGTGCGTCTCGGTGCGAGGGCGGTCTACTCGCGGTCCAGTCGGTTCAGTATCGGAATCTCGTCGAGTCGCTCGTCGGCAACGCCGTTCCACGCGAGACCCTCCGGCTTCCCGCCCGACGCGTCCGTGCGAACGCTCCGTTCCGGCGTGAACACCCACTCTATCGGGACGTCGTGCGACGCAGTCGGAATTGCCTCGTCCACGAACTGCATCTCGTGGAGCGTCGTCACCGTCGTCGTCGCGTCGTCGACGAGTCCGAACTCCCGAAGGATGGCGAACTCCAGGTCGCTGTATCCTTCCCCCTTCCCGACGCGCGCTCCTATACCGTTCACAGCGACGCTTCCCGAGACGATCAGATCGATCGATTCCATCTCGTCTGGACCGACCGGGACACCGACCTCCGACGACCCGCCGATGGTCGTCGCGTGGTCGATATCCGCTATCTCGTCGGGGTCCAACCGGAGGAAACACTTCTCGTCCCGCAATCGCGGGACGGCCATGTAGAGCGTCTTTCCCGCTCGCAGCGCGGCCCGCCGTACGGGAAGTTGCGGGGAGTCGGGATTGGACTTGACTACCTCAGCCTCCTGCCACGCTTCGTTCGCTGCTAACCGTTCCGCCGCCTCGTCTGCACCGTCGAAATTGGGAATTCTGCCGTGCGGTGGATACGGAAACCGGGCCTCCCCGCTCTCCTCTAACTCGTCCCAGATGCGCTCTCGAAGCGCCTGTTTGTCCATGCTCGCAGTTATCGGCCCGAGTACTAGAACGTCCCTCACCTCGTCCCGACGGGGACCGCCGCGGCCGACGGGCGCGCGGGTCGGGCGCGCCCCGGTTCAGTCGTCGTCTCGCGACAGTTTGAGCGCGTCCACGAGCCTGTCGGTGACCACTCGCTCGACCATCGCGACCAGTTGCGCGGTGTCGTCGTACTCCGCGAACACGCCGAGGGGCACCTCGCCGCCCGCCATCTCGCGGTGGCCGCCGGCGCTCCCGACGCCCCCGAACGCCTCGCGGAGGACCGTCCCGACGTGGAGTCGCGCGTCTGTCGAGCGAGCGCTCAGGTGGATGGAGTCGTCGACGATGCCGTACACGACGGCCGTCTGGACGCCTTCGAGGGTGGCGAGGTAGTCGGCGGCCTGCGGGAGTGCGTCGCGTTCGCTGGTCCGACCGACGTGGGAGACGAGTACCGACCCCCGAACGTCTCGGTTCCGAATCGCGTCCGCGATGGCGTCCACGGTGGCGCCGCTGACCGACGGCGTCGCCAGTCTCCGGAGCAGGTCGCGGTCCGTCGGGCCGTGGAGGTGGCCGGCGGCGGCGTACTCGGCTTCGGTCGCGCCGCGGAGGAAGCCGAGCGTCTCCCGTCGGATGGCGAACAAGAGGGCGGTCGCGAGGGCGCTGTCGAGCGAGAGGTCGAGTTCGCGGACGTACTGCGTGAGGATGGTCGCCGTCGCGCCGATGGACTCCCGGTGGTCCACGAACCGGGCTTCCACGTCCTCGGCGGGGTGGTGGTCGATGACGATGTCGACGGGCGTCCCCTCCGGGACTTCGTTGTTCGCACCCGGGCGGGAGTGGTCGACGAACGCCACCAGCGAGTCGGCCGGTCGGTCCGTCACGGCAGCCGCGTCGAACGCCGTGAGGTCGATTTCGAGGAGGTTGATGAACGCGCGGTTCTGCTGGTGGGAGATGTCGCCGCTGTAGAGGATTCGACGCTCGTCTATCCCGGCGTCCGCGGCGATTCGGCCGAGCGCGAACGCGCTCGCGAGACAGTCCGGGTCGGGGTTGTTGTGACAGACGATGTTCAACTCCGCGGCGTCCGCGAGCAGCGACTGCAGTTCGGAGATGTCGCTCATCCCCGGCGTTCGGTGCGGGAACTACAAGGGTCTACTCCCGAGGGAGCGCGCGTCGGACGGCCGTCGGCGCGGGCGGTCGCCTCACTCGCCGACTCTGTCGGGCTCCTCGACGCTGTCGAGTATCTCGGCGGCGCACTCCAGCACCGTCTCGGGGTCGGCGTTCGCCGCGTCGGCGACCTGTCTGGCGTGGACGGCCAGCGGCGACAGGAGGTCGTACACCTTCGCGTCCAACTGGTCGTCGTTCGCGTCGGCGTGCGCGTGGACGTAGTCGGTGCCGCTCCCGTACTGCATGGCGAGGAAGAACGACTCCGGTCGCTCCACGTCGTCGGACAGGAGGGCGGTGGCGTCCCGGACGCGCCTGCTGGAACTCCTCGGGCGTCGCGCCGGACTCGGGGCCGTTCGGTCGTCGGTCGGTCGTCTCTGACATCGGTCTCTGTGCCTCCTGTTCACATCATCCGTAATAAGACTATGTCCGAAACGGGACTGTATCCGAACCGAGACGGTCTGCACCGATTCGGCCCGCAACGTCAGCGTTAACCGGCGGGACGGCCTCCAGTCGCACATGTTCGAAGACCGCCCGGACCGTCAGGAAGTCGTCCTCGTCGGGCGCTCTAACGTCGGGAAGTCGACGCTGATGCGGGAGTTGACCGGCCACTCGAAGTTCACGACGGGCAAGAAGCCGGGCGTGACCCGACAGCCGAACCACTTCGACTGGAGCGGCGAGCGCTTCATGTTCACCGACCTCCCCGGCTTCGGGTTCATGTCGGGCGTCGAGGAGGCCCGCCGCGAGGAGATAAAGACGGACATCGTCCGCTACCTCGAGTCGAACGCCGACGACATCCTCGCCGCCGTCCTCGTCGTGGACGGCAAGAGCGTCGTGGACATCATCGACCGGCACTCCGGCCCGGACGAGATTCCCCACGACGTGGAGATGTTCCACTTCCTCCGTGAACTCGGCGTCCCCACCGTCGTCGCGGTGAACAAGATGGACAAAGTCGACGACAGGGACGAACGACTGGACGAACTCTGTGACCGTCTCGGCCTGATGCCGCCGTGGAAACAGTGGTCGGACGTGATAGCGCCCGTCACCGCGAAGCGCGGGAGCATCGACGCGCTTCTGGAATCGCTGCAGACGTACTTCCACGAGCAGAAACGCGACGACCTGCTGAAGTTCGTCAGCTAGGGGCCTCGCTCAGGTAGACGCGGACCGAGACGCCCGCCCTCGACGAGAGACACGTCGCGCCGACGGCGTCCCCGTCGGGCAACGGGACCGAAACCGTCCTGGACCTGCCCGTCGCCCTCGTCTCGTCGACCGCCGTCGCCAGCGCCGAGTCGGCGTCCCACGGGAGGACGTCCCACGCCGGTCGACCGACGTGCGAGTCGTCGACGCCGAGTCGGTCACAGGCCCCTTTCACGTCGCCGAGCGTCCCGTCCGGGGCGACGGCGAACGTCGGGACGCCCAGACCGTCGAGGACGGCTTCGAGTTCGTGGATGCGGGCGCGGTTCGACCGGTCGCGCCCGACGCCGCAGACGCCGAACGGTCCGCCCGCCTCGTCTTCGAGGAGCGACCCGGTGAACTCGTACGGGCGCGACTCGCCGTCTTTCGTCCGGACCGTCGCCTCGATGGTCACGCTCTCGCCGTCGAGGACGGCCGCGATGGCCTCGGCGACGCGTTCGGCGTCGCCGTCGTCGAAGAACTCCGTCGGGTGCATCTCCGCTATCGCCTCGTCGGCGTACCCCGTCTGGTCGGCCAGCGCGTCGTTCCAGCGGAGGAACTGCCCCGACGCGTCGAACACGTAGAACACGTCCTCGACGGCGTCGAGAGCGGTGTCGAGCAGTTTCCGGTTCCGCGCCGCCTCCCGGGTGGCGCGCGACGCGGTGACGGCCTGTTCGATGCGCCGGGCGAGCACCTCGAACTGCTCGGTGCCCATCTCCTTCTTCAGGTAGTCGGTGGCACCGGCGCGGAACGCCTCGCCGGCGACTTCCTCGCTTCCCTTCCCCGTGAAGAGGATGAACGGGAGGTTCGGATAGGCGTCCCTGACCGTTTCGAGGAGGTCGAGGCCCGTCTCGCGATGCATCTCGTAGTCGCTGACGACGCAGTCGACGGCGGACGCGTTCGACTCCAGAAACGCGCGGGCGTCGGCCGGCGATTCGGCGGTGTACGTGTTGGCGGACTGGAGGTGGCGGCCGACGAACGTCGCGGCGGCCTCGACGAATGCGGGGTCGTCGTCGACGAGCAGGATACCCACGTCGTCGTCCACTGGGCGGTGCTCGTTCACGGTCTCTCTCGGACGCCCGACCCCCTTAACGTACACCGTCTTTCAACGCGAAATCAGGCGATTTTACGCCGCTGTCGCTCGCTATCCCGGGATTAATGTCGTCTCGGTCACAGAAGGGCGACTCGGGCGTTGAGTGCCTCGTCACACGGGGCTCGGTGGGGGTAACCCTCGTCACTGTCGCCCGTGGGACGGTAGCGGGCCGCCGCATTTCACCCTTACCCTCTGCGCGCCGTGTCGTCGCTCGCTAGGCGTCCCACGCGCCGTTCTCGGCGTGGGTCGCGGCGACCCGGCGCACGGCCGCCGCGTCGAGCAGGCCGTCCTCCGTGGCGAGTCCGTCCACCGACGCGGCGGGGACGCGTTCGAACGTCGGCGCGAACACCGTCACCTCGGCGTCGCCGTCGTACACCGCGCCGCGCGGCGACGCCTCGTCTTCCACCCGGTACTCACCCGCCGGCCGCACCTTGTCGCTGGCGGCGACGACGTAGACGGGCACCCCCGCCTCCCGCGCCGCGCCGGCGAGGACGCGCGTCCCCGTCTTGTTGACGACGCTCCCGTCCGGGCCGACGGCGTCGCGCCGACGACGACGGCGTCGACGGCCGTCTCCGCGGCCGTCATCGCGGCCGGAAGCGCCGCTTCGGTGGTGAGCGTCACCGTCCCCGTCGTCGCCGCGGCCATCGACTCCGCGACGGCGACGCCCTCGCGTTCCGGTCGCGACTCCGCGACGAGGAGCGACGACGGGTCGAGTTCGCGGAGGACCGTCGCGACGGTGCCGGACCGCGACAGCGTCGCCACGGCCGTCGCCTCGGCGTCTCGAAGCCGCCGCACCGCGGTCCGCGCCGCCTCGTCGCCCGCGTCGAACGCCGCCCGGAGTTCCCGAATCGCCGTCGTCACCACGCGTCGGGGGTTCGCTCGGCCGTCGCGAGGACGCGGTTCACGCGGTTGCCGACGGCGGCCATGCTCGGCCGCGCGTCGCGGAGTTCGCGGCCGACCGCGGCGACCGACTCCCAGTCGTCCGCCTCCGCGGCGGCGTCTCGGAGCGTTTCCAGCGCGCGCGCGGAAATCCACGCCGACCCGTGGGTCCGGTCCGTCCGCACGTCGTCGACGGTCGGACCCACGCGTCGCCACGTCTCCCAGAGGTGCGGGACGGTCGGCCGGTCACGTATCTCCGTCGGGTCCGTCCACTCCGTCTCGGCGAGTTCCTCGTTCGCCGTGACCGTCCGCGACGACGACTCGAACAGGAACGGGTGGACGACGAACGACCCCTCCTCGTCCGCGACGGTCACCGTCTCGCCCGCGGCGAGGAGTTCGAGGTCGGCCTCCGTCAGACCGGTCTCCTCGCGGAGTTCCCGCCACGCGTCCGCCGTCGCGTCGGCCGGGTCGCCCTCGACGTACCCGGAGACGCCCGCCCACCGACCGGCGTACGTCCCCGTCCGCTCGCTCCGTCGGGTGAGTAACACCGCCCCGCGGTTCCGGACGAAGCAGGTGACGACGTGTGCCATACCGCCCGTTAGGCGCGCGGGACAACGGTTTTTGCGGTGTCCGGCGTATTCTCCCGCATGTCCGTCGAACTCGCCGTCGTCAGCGACACGCACGTGCCGTCGCGGGAGGCGCGAATCCCCGACTGGGTCGCCGGGCGGATTCGCGCGGCCGACCACGTCGTCCACGCGGGGGACTTCGACTCCCTGGACGCCTACGACCGGGTGGTCGAACTCGCCGGCGGGGCGGGGAACCTCACCGCCGTCCTCGGCAACATCGACCCGCGGTCGTTCGACCTGCCGGAGGTGACGACGCTCTCGGTCGAAGACGCCCTGTTCGTCGTCACTCACGGTTCCGGCCCGCGGGAGGGCTACCGCGAACGCGTCGCCGGCACGGTGCGGGAGTCGGGCGGTCCGGACGCCGTCGGCATCTCGGGGCACACCCACGAGGTGATGGACGAGGCGTTCGACGGCGTCAGACTCCTGAACCCCGGAAGCGCGACGGGCGCGAGTCCGGCGACGGAGGCGACGATGCTCACGGTCACCGTCGAGGGGTCGGACGTGTCGGCCACGCTCCACCGCGAGTGACCGAAACCGGCCGCACTCACCACCATCTCCCCGCTTTTTACCTGTCCGGTCCCGACCGACGGGTATGGAACTGTTCGCCGTCCCCGACGTGCCCGAGATTCGGCCGGGCGACGACCTCGCGGCCGTCGTCCGCGACCGGGTCGACCTCCGAGAGGACGACGTCGTCTGCGTCGCCTCGACGGTGGTCTCGAAGGCCGAGGGGCGACTGTTCGACCTCGAAGACTTCCCGGCGGGCCCCCGCGCCCGCGAAATCGCGTCGACCCTCGAAGCCGCCACCGGCGAGGAGAAGGACCCGCGCTTCGCGCAGGCGGTCTTAGAGGAGAGCGTCGACCTCCTGATGGAGTCGCCGTTTCTCCTCACGGAGACGCGCTTCGGGCACGTCGGCGTCAACGCCGGCATCGACCGCTCGAACGTCCCCGACCACGACCTGCTGCTCCTGCCGAAACGCCCGTCCGAGAGCGCCGAGCGAATCCGCGCCGAACTCCCCGCCGACCGCGTCGTCGTCACCGACACCTGCGGGCGACCGTTCCGCCACGGGCAACGCGGCGTCGCCATCGGGTGGGCCGGGATGCACGCCTCGCGCGACTGGCGCGGCGAGACGGACCGCGACGGCCGCGAACTCGGCGTCACCGTCGAGAACGTCGTGGACGAACTCGCCGCGGCCGCCAACCTCCTCGCCGGCGAGGGCGCGGGCGGGACGCCCGTCGTCGTCGTCCGCGACTTCGAGTGGGGCGACCACGGCGGCAGCGACAACCACTTCCGCGAGATAGCGGGCGACTTCGTCCGGCAGGCCGTCCGGGGGTGGGAGCATGAGTGACGACCCGACGCTCGGCATCGAACTCACGCCCGAAGCCCCCGTCCCCGAGACGGTCGCACGCGGCGTCCGCGCCGAGGAGGCCGGCTACGACGCGGCGTTCGTCTCCTGTCACTACAACAACCGCGACCCGTTCGCGGTCCTCTCCCGTCTGGCGGGCGAGACGGACCGGATTCGCCTCGGCCCGGGCGTCGCCAACCCCTACGAGATGCACCCGGTCACCCTCGCCGCGAAGACGGCCACCGTCGCGGAACTGTCGGCGGGCCGGGCCGTGTTCGGCATCGGCCCGGGCGACCCCTCGACGCTCTCGAACCTCGGCCTCGAAGACGAACGCGGCCTCCGCTCCGTGCTTGAGGCGTTCAAGGTCGCCCAGCGAGTGTGGGACGGCGAACGCGTCAGTCACGACGGGACGTTCGAGGCGGCCGACGCCGGTCTCAACTTCGACGTGCCGGGCGAGATTCCGGTGTACGTCGGCGGCGAGGGGCCGCACATGTGCCGGATGGCGGGAAAGCACGCCGACGGCCTCCTGTTCAACGGCTCCCACCCCGACGACCTGTCGTGGGCCCGGGACCGCGTCGCGGAGGGTATCGAGGACCGACCCGACGACCGCGGCGACTTCGAACTCCTCGCGTACGCCAGCGTCAGCGTCGGTGCCGACCGCGAGGCGGCCCGCGAGGCCGCCCGGCCGCCGGTGGCGTTCATCGCCGCGGGGGCCGCCCCGCCGGTCCTCGACAGACACGGGATAGACCGGTCGCTGGCGAGTGACATCGGCGAGAAGATTTCGGCGGGCGAGTTCTCCGAGGCGTTCGGCCTCGTCACGCCCGCGATGATAGACGCGTTCTCCGTCGCCGGCACCGCGGACGAGGTGGCCGACCGCATCGCGGCCGTCCTCGACCACGCCGACGGCGTGGTGGTCGGGTCGCCCCTCGGCCCGGACCCGGACGAGGCGGTTACGCTCGCCGCCGAGGCGACGGCTCGCGCGCGCTCGAACCGATGCCCGTGAGGGCGTTCACGAGAGCCCCGACCGTGAGGTAGCCGAAGACGGCGCTGGCGGCGAGGACGAACCCGGCGCCGAACAGGAACGCGACTGCGCTGAGGGGGTCCACACCGAGGAACACGTCGAAGACGAACGTGAGCACGAGGTTGACGACGCTCGTGAGCAACTCCACGACGAAGTCGATGACTGTGACCATACCCGCCGTTCGGAACGGCCGTACTTGTGTGTTGAGGATTCCCACCGCGGCGAGGAGTTTTCACCGTCCCCTCGGTATGCCGTAGCAGATGGACGACGAGAGTTCCGACGACGAGTCGATTCGTGAGGCCGTCGAACAGTCGCGAAGCGGTGCGCCGGCGTACGGGGGGACCGTCCGGGACCGGTTCGAGACGCACGAGGTGTTCCAGCGCATCATCGCCGTCGCCGACGAGGAGGCGACGCGGAAGACGCGTGAACTGTTCTTCAGCGCGCTGGCCGCCGGGTTCGCGATAACGGTCACGTTCCTGCTGTACGCGTCGATGACGGCGTCGACCGGCCGCGACCCGGTTCTCAGCGCGCTGCTGTACCCGCTCGGGTTCGTCTTCATCATCATCGGGGGCTACCAGCTCTACACAGAGAACACGCTGCCGCCCGTCGTCCTCCTGCTCGAACGACTGGTGAGCGTCCCCCACCTGCTGAAGATCTGGGCCGTCGTCGTCGCCGGCAACTTCGTCGGCGGCGGCGTCGGCGCGTCGTCCTCGCGGCGGCGCGAGTCGCCGCCGTCGTACTCCTCGCGAACGTAGACGCCGAGGTAGCCGCCGAGGGCCGACAGACCGGCCGACAGCGCCACCACGAGGAGGGTGACGAGCAGGAACGTCCCGACGAAGAACACCGCCGCGTTGAGGGCGTTCTCCACGATGGTTATCAGCCCGAGGCCGCCGAAGACGAGGGCGACGACGAGGAGGACCGGGACCGCGGCGATGGCGCCAGAGACGGCGCCGACCCGGAGGCCGTCGTCGCGCGACCCGGCGTACAGGTAGCCCGCCACGCCGCCCCCGAGGACGGGGGAGAACGGGACGACGCTCGCGACGACGCTCACCAGCGCTCCGATGAGCGCGCTCACCCAGAAGCTCATCCCCTCGCGGTCCGTCGTGTCGATAGTAGTTTGCGTCATACCCATATCTACGCGCGCCGAGCGGATATAGCCACGTCTGAGGCAGGATAGCACCTCGCCGGTCCGTTCGACGCCGACCGGCCGTCTCGTCGTCGCTGCCGGCTCCGGTGGCCGATACCGCCTCACTTTTGTGCTCCCGCGCAGTGGTGACGAACCATGACCGACGCGTCGGCTTCGGGCGGGGCGGACCTCGACTTCGAACACGTCCCCGACACCGACCAGTCGTTCGAGAACGCGCTTGCGAAGGCGCGCGCCGGTGACAGACTCACCGTCGCCGACGGCGTCGAACTGATGACGACGGGGACGGACCGCGAGGGCATCGACCCGGTGCGGAAAGAGCAGGTGCTGGAGGCCGCCGACCGCCGCCGCGCGGAGATGGTCGGCGACGACGTGACGTTCGTCGCGAACCTGAACAACAACGTCACGACGGCCTGCAACACCGGCTGTCTGTTCTGCAACTTCAAGAACACGGCCCACCAGTTCGAGTCCGACCACGAGGGCGACCACACCGGGTTCACGAAGACGCCCGCCGAGTCCCGCGCCGTCGTCGAGGACGCCCTCGACACCGGCATCTACGAGGTCACCTCCGTCTCCGGCCTCCACCCCGCGTTCGTCCTGAACGAGGAGCACCGCGAGATTCTCGACTCGTACGACGACCCGTACGCCGAGGTTGACTACAAACCGCCCGCGGCGTACGACACGGACCCCGGCACGTACGTCGAGCAGATGCGCGCGATGTCCGTCGGCGGGGCGCACCTCCACTCGATGACGCCCGAGGAGGCGTACCACGCCCGCCGCGGGACGGACTGGTCCTACGAGGCGGTGTACCGCGAACTGAAGGCCGCCGGCCTCGCCTCCGTGCCCGGCACCGCCGCCGAGATACTCGTTCCCGAGGTTCGCGACGTCATCTGCCCGGGGAAGATAGGCACCGACGAGTGGGTCGAGGGGATGGAGGGGGCGATGGCCGCCGGCCTCGACGCGACGGCGACCATCATGTACGGCCACGTCGAGAACGAGGCCCACCGCGTCATGCACCTGAAGGTGATTCGCGACCTGCAGGACCGAACGGGCGGCATCACGGAGTTCGTCCCGCTCTCGTTCGTCCACCGGAACACCCCGCTGTACGAACGCGGACTCGTCACCGAGGGCGCCTCCGACGCCGAGGACGAACTGATGGTCGCCGTCGCGCGCCTGTTCCTCGACAACGTGGACAACGTCCAGTCCTCGTGGGTGAAGTTCGGCGACGCCAAGTCGCTGAAACTGCTCAACTGCGGTGCGAACGACTTCATGGGCACCATCCTCTCCGAGGAGATAACGAAGCGCGCGGGCGGCGACTACGGCGAGTTCCGGTCGTTCGACGACTACGTCGAGATGGTGTCGGCCATCGGCCGCCCGCCCGTCGAACGCTCGACCGACTACCGGCAGCGACGCCGTCTGGACCCCGACGACGGCCCGCACGGCCCGATGCTCGGCCCGCGCGCCGACGGGACGCCGATGGTCGCGCGCCCCGAAGACGACGGCGGCGAACCGGCGCCCGCGGACGACTGACCGCGGCGGCCGTCGGCGGGCGCGGGACCACTCTGCCGAGGGGCGCAGTCTGAAGTGTCCGTCGCCCCTCTCTGTGAGCGATGATGGTGACGACTCACGCCGCCGCAGCACTCCTCCTGTTGGGCGCGCCCGCGGCCGTCGTGGCACCCCAGTTCACGGCGGCGGCCGTCGGCGGCGCCCTCCTCGGCGGCGTCGCGCCCGACGTCGACCTGTTCGTCGGCACGCACCGCAAGTCGCTCCACTACCCCGTCTACGCCTCGTTGGCGGGCGTCGTCGCCGCCGTCGTCGCCGTCGCGGCCCCCTCCTCCGCGACTGTCGCCCTCGCGACGTTCCTCCTCGCCGCCGGTCTGCACGCCGCGTCCGACTGGTTCGGCGGCAGCGACGAACTCCGCCCGTGGGAGCGCACCTCGCCGCGCGCGGTGTACCTCCACCCGCGGAAGCGGTGGCTCAGCCCGCGGCACGTCGTCCGGTACGACGGCGCACCCGAGGACTTCTTCCTCACCGCCGCCCTCGCCCTCCCGGCGGCGTACCTCGTCCCCTCCGCTCGCCTCGTCGTCGCCGTCGGACTCGTCGTCGCCGCCGTCTACACCCTGTTTCGGCGGCGCGTTCCCGACGTGCTGGGCATCTGACCCGGGTCGAGGGCGGCGCGTCGGCGGGCGGACGGCGACGCCGGACCCGAGCGCACAAGACAGATCCCTCCGCGTCGATCAGTTCGGTCGGATGAACGAACCACAGAGGCATCGCGCGCGAACGGCGGTGAGCGAGCGATGATGGCGCCGACGCACGTCGGAGCGGGCATCGCACTCGCCGCTCCCGTCGCCCTCCTCGCGCCGGAACTCGCGCCACTGGTCGTCGTCGCCGCCGTCGCGGGCAGCGTCTTCCCCGACCTCGACATGGTGGCGGGCGAACACCGGCGCACGCTCCACGCCGTTGAGGCGTACGCCCTCCTCGCGGTCCTCGCGACGTTCGCCGCCGTCGTCGCCCCCTCACGCCCGCCGTCGCCGCCGCGACGTTCTTCGTCGCCGCGGCGCTTCACCCCCCTGTTCGACCTCGGCGGGCGGGAGTTCCCGAGGCGCGCCCGTGGGAGGCGGCGACGGACCACGGCGTCTACCTCCGGTCGCGCGAGGCGTGGGTCGCGCCGAAGCGGTGGATTCGCTACGACGGCGCACCCGAGGACCTCGCGCTGGCCGTCGTCCTCGTCGCGCCCGGACTGGTCGTCTTCGGCGAGGGCGTCCGCGCGTTCGCGCTCGGCACGCTGGTCGTCGGTGCCGGCTACGCGCTCTGCAGGAAACGGATTCCGCAGTTGTCCGGGCGGGTGAATCTCCCCGTGCCGCCGGTGCTGACGGCCGTCGTCGCCCTCGTCTCCCTCTTCAGGCGCTGAGGTCGCCGGTCGACTCGTTCCGCCCGACGACGGCGTAGTGGTACGGCGGCAGGTCGACCGTCTCCCTGTCGTCGAACGCCGCCGAGAACACCTCTCGCGTCTCCGCGACGGACATCCGGAGGTCCTCGGGCGGGCCGCGCGGTTCGCCGTCGACGGTCGTCTCGGCGCGCGGCAGGTCGTGCCAGTTCACGACGACGAACCGCCCGCCCGGGCGGAGCGACTCCCGCGCCAGTCGCGCGAACTCGGCCTGCCGTTCGACGCCGTGGAACGTGTTGGCGACCAGTACCACGTCGACGGGTTCCGGCAGGACGTCCGGGAGGTTCCGGGCGTCGCCGTGGAGACAGCGGACGTTGGCGCAGTCCCGGTCGTCGGCCCGCGTCGAGAGTTCGTCGAGCAACGCGTCGTCGATGTCCACCGCGTACACCGGTTCGTCGCCGACCACCTCCGAGAGCGGGAGCGTGAAGTAGCCGTTCCCCGACCCGACGTCCGCGACGGACTGACCGGCGTCGATGCCGACGCGCCGGAGGACGGCCTTCGGTTCCGGCCAGAGCGTCTCCCACCAGTCCCAGTCGGGCTGTCGCGTGTTCTCGAACACGGTTCTGATTCGCCGACTGTCAGGATAGTTCGCTCGGTGGTGTGCGCTCAGTCCGCAGAGCCGACGGCGAGGGGGCCGTCGCGTCTGGCGACGCCGCGGTAGCGTTCGCCGTGGACGTCGTCGGCGTCTATCGCCGCGCGGACGCGGTCGGAGAGCCACGTTCCGGTCGCCGGCCGGCCGTCGAACTCGGGGCGGCGGTGACGCTCGGGGAGGTAGCGCTCGTACACCGGCAGGCGTTCGTACAGGGGGACCCCGCCCGCGTCGGCGACGTCGCGGAGTTCCCGCAGGGCGGGCCACTCGTAGTCGGGGTTGACGTAGTCGTCGGTGACGGGCGAGACGCCGCCCAGGTCGTCGACGCCGCAGTCGAGGAGGTCGCGCGTCGGCGAGAGGTTCGGCGGCACCTGCACCGACACTTCCTCGGGGAGGGCGGCGCGGGCCATGGCGACGACGCGGCGCATCGTCGCCACCGACGGCCGCTCGAAGCTCGACCGCTCGTTCGGGACGACGTTCTGGACGATGACCTCCTGAACGTGGTCGTGGCGTTCGTGCAGTTCGCGGATGGCCAACAGGCTCTCGGCGCGGTCGCGCCACGTCTCGCCGATGCCGACGAGGATGCCGGTGGTGAAGGGGACGCCCACCTCGCCCGCGGCGCGGACCGTGTTGAGTCGCTGTCCCGGCGTCTTCCGCCGGCCGCCCGAGTGCGCCGCCACGTCCGCCGTCGTCTCCAGCATGACGCCCATCGACGCGTTGACCGGGGCGAGGCGCTCGAACTCGGCTTCGGTGAGGTCGCCCGGGTTCGAGTGCGCGAGCAGTCCCTCCTCCATCGCCATCTCGCAGCAGTCGCGCAGGTACGCCAAGACGTCGTCGTACCCCCACTCGGCCAACTGGTCGTGTATCGCCGTGTAGCGGTCGTCCGGTTCGTCGCCGAACGTGAACAGCGCCTCCGTGCAGCCGGCGTCGGCGCCGACTCGGAGCGTCTCGCGCACCTCCTCGGGCGACAGCAGCGTCGCCTCGCCCGGCACGTCGTAGTAGGTGCAGTAGGTGCAGGTGTACCGGCAGGCGGTGGTCAACGGGAGGAAGACGTTCCGGGAGAAGGTGAGTTCCGACGCCGGGTCGACGTCGTCGGGCGAGACGGCCAGCAGTCGCTCGACGGCGTCGTCGTCCGGTTCGATGTGTACGTCGTACTCGTCGGCCGCAGGGAACACGACTGCGCGTCCGTCTCGGAGGCACAAAAGTATGTCACTCGCGGTGACGCCGACCACGTCTCCGCGCGGGGACTGCGCGACGCGCTACTGCGTGCGGTACGGTGCGGACGGTGAAACGCCCGCTCACGCCCGGCACACCCGACGCGTCGCGCATCGTGAGACTTCGCCGCTGAAACGTATAGTCCTACTGGCGGGTTCACTCGCGCGCGACGCCGACGCGGCCGTCCGCGACGGCGAGTTCGAGCCGGCGTCCGTCAGCCACGCCCGCGCGGCCCCCTCGCCGTGGAGGAGGACCTCCGCGAGGTCCGCGGGTTCGTCCACGTCCGTCGCCAACCGCATCGAATCGACGACGGCGACGGACAGTCCGGCGGCGTCGGCCGCGATTCGCCGGTGGTCCCGGTAGGAGGCGCCGTGGTAGTCCACGCGGAACGCCGGGTCGCGGACGACGAGCGCGTTCGTCCCGCCGCCGCGCCCCGGTGCCACGACGACGTCGCCGTCGCTCTCGAACAGTCGCGCGAGCGCGTCCGGCGTCGCGAGCGGCAGGTCCGCCATGACGACGCCCACCGCCGACTCCGCCTCCTCGGCGAGTATCGCGTTCACCGCGGGCGTCAGCGGCCTGTCGTCGACGACGACGGGGGCGTCCACGCCGTCGTCGAGCGGTTCCGTGGTCAGGACCGTCGGCGTCTCGCCCGCCGCGCGGACGGCGGCGACGACGTCGTCGCGCATCGCGCGGGCGAACGCGCGGCGTTCGTCGGGAGCGAGGACGCCGGCGAGGCGACTCTTCGGCTCGCGCGTGGTGTACGGGACGACGACGTGCATGTCGATACCGGCGTGGTCCGCAAAGAAGAACGGTGCGGCTCAGCCCAGTTTGTCGTAGCTGTCCTGCTGGGAGCGCCAGTAGAAGACGCCACCGACCACGACGGCCAGGGCGACGAGTCCACCGGCGGCGTACACGAGCAGTTGCTGCGTCTGGCTCGACTGCTGAGCCTGCTGGGCCTCGCTCTGCGCCTGATTCGCCAGCTCGGTCGCGAGTTCGAAGTTCCCGTTCTCGAACGCGCTGACGGCGTTGTCGAACGTCGATTCGGCCTGGTCGGACCCGGCGCTCTGGACGGCCGCCTGCGACTCGTCGAGCGCCGACCGGGCGCTCTGACTCTCCTCGGTGAAGTGCTGCGTCGTCCACGACCCGATGTCGTTCGAGGAGCCGCCTTCGCGCGTCTGCTGGAGGCTCATGACGGTGAACGACTGCGCGGGGTCGTACACGTACGACTCGACGCTCGGCGCGGTGCCGGAGACGCGCACCTCGACCTCGCTGGTGCCGTCACCGGCGTCGATGGACGCGCCGCTGAAGTTCTGGCCGTCGAACGACTGCTGGTTCACCTTGGCACCCGTCTGGTCGTAGTACGTGACGGTCCACGTCACGTCCGTCAACTCGGTCGACCCGGCGAGCGTCCACGACTCCAACTGCGGGTTCTGGTACAGTTCGTTCAGCGTCACCGTCGTGGTGACCTTCGAATCGACCTGCGCTTCGCTGGGCACGTCGTCCTCGGCGACCGACACGGCGGCGACGGGTGCCGCGAGGGCCGTCAGGGCGACGAGACAGGCGAGCGCGAGCTTAGAAAAGCGATTCCAACTCGTCTTCGTCATCGTTGACCAGATTTTCCAAGTTCTCGTCGCTCTCCTGCCGAATCTCGTCGATGTTCTCCTGCGCTTCGATGGCCACCTGCTGCAGCTCCTTGATGCGGGGCACGTTGGTGACGCCCGAGAGCAGGATGACCGACGCGACTTTCCCCGAGTTGCGGATGGGGTAGTCGCCGCCGCGGACCTCCATGCTGCCGGTCTGCTCCTCGATCCACTTCCGGCCGCGCTCTATTCCTTTCCGGTTGAGATGCTCCGGCGGACCGGCGAGGACGAGCAACGCGCGCTCGGTGCCCTCTATCTCGCACGGGAGCGTGAGGCGGCCGAGTGCGGCCTTCCGGACCAGCGACGTGATGCGGTTGGTCGTGTGGGCGGTGTCTATCTGCTCGTCACCGTCGCCGCCGGTGATGCGGGAGAGGAGTCCGCCGCTGGAGTTCTTCTCCTCGACCGTCTCGGAGGCGTACCCGACGGTGGAGACGCCACCGCCGGCGAGCGTGTTGATTATCTCCGAGGAGTCGACGACGCTCTCTGCGACTTCGCCGCCGTGTTCGACTTCGCCCGCGCCGAACAGGACGCCGAAGCGAGTGACTATCTCCTCGTTTATCTCGTCGTACCCCCCCTGCACGGACTCACCGGTCTTGCGCCAGGCGTCGTTGTCGAACACCATGAGGTTGTCAACCTCGCGGACGAACGTCTGGAACGACCGCGCGGCGTTGAGGGTGTAGATACCGCCCTCGTCACCGCCCGGCAGGACGCCGAGTCCGTAGACTGGCTCTGTGTAGATTCGTTTCAAGTGTTTCGCTAATACGGGCGCGCCACCGCTGCCGGTGCCGCCGCCGAGTCCGGAGACGACGAGGAACGCGTCCACCTCGTGGACGGGGATGCTGTCGATGGCACCCTGCACCTCGTCGATGTCCTCCTCGGCGATTTCAGCGCCGAGTTCGTTGTCGGCACCGACCCCGTGACCCTTCACACGCGACTGCCCGATGAGGACCCGTTGGTCCTGCGGGATGTGCTCTAGGCCCATCAGGTCGGCCTTCGCGGAGTTGACTGCGACGGCGGCCCGGACGATGCCCGAACCGTGTCGCTGGTCGTACTCGACGAATTTGTCGACTATCTTTCCCCCGGCTTGCCCGAATCCGATCATTGCGAGTTTCATCGTTTGTTCGGTCCCCTCGCCATTGACTATATGCCAGCACGAATGCGAACATAAACTTTGTGATGGGGAAACATCTGGAAAATGATACAATAATTCTCGAAATCGACAGACGCGGGGCAGACGTTAATCACCCGTTATCCGAAACCGGGTAATTCTCACTATAGAGAATATCTCTTTTTATATAATATTTGGAGGGCGATAACGGGAGTGATGCGGCAATTTTTTTCATATTCTACTCGTCGCCGTAGTCGTTGAGGTACGCTCGCAGCGTGGTCAGTTCACCCGTGCCGTAGTCGAACGCTCCGATGTCGTTGTCGTCGGTGACGTTGTCGAACTTCAGCGACCGGTACTGGTCCGAACCCATCGGGAACCCGGGAATCGCGCCGCCGACGGCGAGTCCCACCTTGGCGAGACCCATCGGAACCGGGACCACGGTGGTGGACCGCCCGTTGGACTCGTGTATCAGTTTCGCTATCTCCGCGAGAGTGAGTTTGTCCGGGCCGCCGATCTCGTACGTCTGGCCGACGTGTTTCTCGTCTTCGATAGCGTCGGCCATCATCCGGACCACGTCGTCGACGTGAATCGGTTGGAACCGCGTCTTTCCGCCGCCGGGGAGTGCGCTGACGTACGGCGGCGCGAGCAGTTTCGTGAACTTGACGAACTCGCCGCCCTCGCCGAAGACGACCGACGGGCGGAAGATGGTCCAGTCGAGGACCGATTCGGTGACTATCTGCTCGGCTTCGCCCTTCGCTCGGATGTAGGCGGTGGGGCCGTCCTCGTCCGCCCCGAGAGCGCTCATCTGGACGAACCGGTCCACCTCGTGTTTCTCGGCGGCGCGCACGACGTTCTCGGTGCCCTGTCGGTGAATCTTGTCGTGCATCTCCTTGCCCCCGCTCGGTTTGAAAAGCGGCGACAGTGCGACGAGATTGTAGACGGCGTCCATCCCCTCGAAGGCGTTCTTGATGGAGTCGTACACCGTGACGTTGCCCATCGTCTTGTTCACGCCCTTCGGCAACGCCTCGCTACTCGGACTCCGCGAGAGGGCCGTCACTTCGTGGCCCCGCGCTTTCAGTTCACGGCACAGGTTCGTTCCCACGAAACCGCTTCCGCCGACCACGAGAACTTTCATCACCTACAGTTGTCGCGGAATCGACGTAAATGTACCCCCGTTGGGTGCCGTCGTCTCGCGATTTGTGGGCGAATTCGACCCTCGAACCACCGCCGACCCGACGCGGTCCGGGGCGGCGGCGACCCGAGCGGTTTTACTCCCCCGACCGTCCACCTCGAACCATGCTCATCACGCTTGAGGGGTTAGACGGCAGCGGAAAGACCACGGCGTGGGAGGCGTTGCACGACGCCCACCCCGACGCGGTGTTCACGCGCGAACCCACCGAGTCGTGGTACGGCGACGCCGTCTCCCGGTCGATGGCCGACGAGGACGCCGACTCGCTCGCGGAACTGTTCCTGTTCACCGCCGACCACGCCGACCACCTCTCGCGCGTGGTCCGCCCGGCACTCGCCGACGGCGAACTCGTCGTCTCCGACCGCTACTCGGACTCCCGGTTCGCCTATCAGGCCGCGACGCTCGAAGAGTCGGACCTCCGCCGACCGCTGGACTACATCCGCGGCATCCACGCCGCCTTCTCCCGGCCGCCGGACGCGACCATCTACCTCGACGTGGACCCCGAGACCGCCGCCGCGCGCGCCGGCGCGACGAACAAGTTCGAGCGCGCCTCGTATCTGGAGTCGGTGCGGCAGAACTACGAACGCCTCATCGACGCCGAACCCGAGCGGTTCGTCCGCGTCGACGCCAGCCAACCCCCGGAGGACGTAATCGAGATGGTCGAACGCAGCGTCGAGCGACTCGTCGCCGAACACGAACGGCGGTAGCGCTCGGGACCGCGCTTCGAACGAGTCGTTCTCAGTTTCGCGCTCCGCCGCGGTCGTTCCTAGTTCCGCGCTTCGGGCAGGTCGTACTCCTCCGGCGGCGGGACGTACAGCGTGTCGACGGTGAACCCGAGCGCCAGCGGCATCCCGATGGACGCCGCGAGCAACGCCGGCGTGTCGAGGTTGAGACTGCCGCCGATGGGGAGGAGGCCGAAGAACACCAGCGTCGTCACGAGGAGGACGACGGGGATGAGCAGCAGGGAGTAGACGACGTACCCCCACTGCGTCTTCAGCCGGATGCGGAAGAATCGGGTCATCACCGCCGCGATGAGGGTGTGCCCCGCGACGACCACACCGAACAGCACGAGGTCGAGGACCGAGACCATACCCGACGTAGGCGCCCGACGACTTTACATGCTCGGGTGCGTTCGACGCTCAGTCGGCCGTCTGGTCCACCGACCGCCTGCCGTCCTCGTCGGTCAGGTCGCCCGGTTCCATCTCGGGGTGGGCGTCGACCAGTCGCTCGGGAACCACCTTCTCGGTCACCTCGAACGTCCGCACCGGCGAGAGGACGCCCCACATCGCGCCGGCGGCGTGGACGACGACGGCCACCGGCGTGAGCGCCACGTACAGGAGAGCGAGCGGGAGCGACTTGCCGTACGACACCGCTCCGAGCGCGGTGTAGACGTAGAGCAGGAGGCCGAACCCGGTCGCTATCCCGGCGTACAGCGCGAAGTTCGGCGCGGTTCCGGGGTGGACGTAGGCGGCCACGACCAGCAACGGCACCAGCGGCGAGAACGCCCACGCGACGATGCGCGTCGCGTACAGCGGACGGTAGCGCCACGCCAGGTGACTGTCGTCGTCGATGGACCCCGAAATCCACCGCCGGCGCTGGCGTATCAGCGCGCGAACCGACGGCGGCGCCTGATTCCGGAACTTCGCGTCCACGAGGGCGTACGTCGCGCGGACGTCCCGCGCCGCCCGCCAGACGAAGTTGGTGTCCTCCGTCAGCGTCTTCGCGTCCCACGTCACGCGCGCCTCGACCGACCGCCGGACCGCGACGGCCCCGCCCCACGCGTACAGGGGGTAGCGGAGTCGGTGGAACCCGCGCTGTTCGTACTGGTAGCCCATCCGGAACACCTCACAGAGGTAGGCGAGCCTCGACCCCGTGAACATCGGGAGTTCGGAGAACTGCACCACGTCTGCGTCCGGAACGCCGTCGAACCCGGTCATCAGCGTGTCTTCGTCGAGGTAGAGGACGTACTCGCGGTCACACGCCACGTGTCGTCGGGCCCACTCGACGGCGCGTCCCTTGTTCGCCGCCTCGCAGGTGAACGCCGACGGGACGACGTGCACCGTCGCGCCCGCGACGGTCATCGGTCGCTCGGCGACGACGTGGACGTCGGGTATCTCCTCGGGGATGGCGTCCACCGTCGCCTGCACCACGTCCTCGGCGTCGACGGTGAGTATCCGCACCTGCACGTCCTCGGGTCCCCAGACGAGTCTGTCGTCGGTCCGCCATCCCCGCGACAGCACCGTCGTCTCGAACAGCCACCAGAGCGCCGAGAACCCGTAGAACCCGAGGGAGACCCACAGGAGAACGGTTACGACGAGTTCGGCCCGCACCTCGAACATACTCTATTTACTGACTATCTCGATATAAGTAGAGTGCACCGTTCCGGACTACGTGGGCCGTTAAACCGGCGGTAGCAGGTTCCTGTGGGGCCGAAACCGGTTCGTGCCGGTGACGCGCGTGAACCGGGGACGTTTATCACGAGTCACGGTGTGAAGCCGACATGCACCGACTCATCGGTGAGCGGTCCCTCGACGACTCGTGGCTGGACGAGCAAGACGCGCGTGCGGCCTTCCGCGACATGGTTCGGACGCGGCGGTTCGACGAACGCGCACTCGCGCTCCAACGGCGGGGGTGGATGAGCGGCTATCCGCCCTTCACCGGACAGGAGGCTTCGCAGGTCGGCGCGGCCCACGCGATGCGCGACGACGACGTGCTGTTTCCCACCTACCGGTCGAACGCGCTCCAAATCGCTCGCGGCGTCCCGATGAGCGACATCCTCGCGTTCCGCCGCGGCCGCCCGGAGTACCTCTCGGACCACGACGTCCCCGTCTTCCCGCAGGCGGTGCCTATCGCCACGCAGATTCCGCTGGCGACGGGCGCCGGGATGGCGGCGAACTACACCGAGGAGGACCACGCGATTCTGGTCTGTTTCGGCGACGGCGCCACCTCAGAGGGCGACTTCCACGAGGGGCTGAACTTCGCCGGCGTGTTCGACGCGCCGGTGGTGTTCTTCTGCGAGAACAACGCGTGGGCCATCTCGATGCCGCGGGAGCGACAGACCGCCAGCGACTCCATCGCCGTCAAGGCCGAGGCGTACGGCTTCGAGGGCGTGCAGGTGGACGGCAACGACCCCCTCGCGGTCCGCGAGACGGTCACCGAGGCCCTCGCCGACGCCCGCGAGGGGAGTCCGGTCCTCGTGGAGAGCCTGACGTACCGTCAGGGGGCTCACACCACCGCGGACGACCCGAGCGCTTACCGCGACGACGACCCGGACCTGCCCGAGTGGCGCGTCCGCGACCCGCTCGACCGCTACGAGGAGTTCCTGCGTGACCGTGGGGTGATAGACGACGCGTTCGTCGAGACGGTGCGCGAGAACGCAGAGGCCGAACTGAAAGACGCCGTCGAGTGGGTCGAGGACCTGCCGCCGGCCGACCCCGACGACGCGTTCGAGCACGCCTACGAGACGCTGCCGCCGGCCCTCGTGGAGCAACGCGAGGAGATGCGCGAGTTCCTCACCCGGCACGACCCGAACGAACTGGAGTACTGAACGTCGGGGAGTCGGCACGCCCGCCGCTTCGCCGGCCGTCGGTCCGGCGCGGGGTCAGGGAGGCAGGACGTTGCCCTCGTCGCCGGCGTACTCGATACCCGCCACCGAGTAGAGATACCAGTTGCCGGCGGCGACCCCTCCGAGGAACGAGACGACGCCGAGGCGGACGCCGGGCGACCCGCCGGCCACCAGCCACACCAGCGACAGCGTGACCGAGAGCGTGAACGCGAAGCGGAACCCGCGGTGCGTCAGCGCCTCCGCGACGCGCGGAGAACTCTTCCCCAGCGCGAAGAACGCGCCGACCGGAATCGGAACGAGCGCCGCTCCCAGAACCGTCCACGGGGACGCCTGAAGCAGTACCGTCGAGAAGCCACCGAGGGAGGCGAACACGGCGGCGGCGAGCAGGGACGTCCATGCTTCGGTCTTCAGCGACGTTCGGAGGTCACGGGGAACCGTTGGCACGCGACACAGTTCCACCGAGCGACACTTGACCGTTCCGCTCACCTTCGGCCGTCGTCCCTCGCGCCTCGCCGCACTCAGTCGTCCATCGTGATGTACGTCTTCGTGTCCGTGACGCCCTGCAACCCCTGCACCTTGCTCGACGCCGTCTGGAGCACCTCGTACACCTCGTCGGTGTCGACTTCGGCGATGATGTCGTACGCGCCCGCCACGATGTGCGCCTCCGTCACCGTCTCCAGTTCTCGAATCGGCGCGAGGAGCCGTTCTGATTCGCCGGCCCCGGTCTTGACCATGATGAAGGCGTGGACCATGCTACACAGGTGCACGCCGCGCGACATAGCGTTTGCGCCGGCCGTCGGGGGAAGCTTATTCATCTCAGGCGGTGTAGGTATTCCCCATGCGGTTCGTTATCATTGGTACAGGGCGTGTCGGACTCAGAACGGCCCGCGTCCTCCGCGAGGAAGGACACGAGGTGACACTCGTCGAGGTGGACGCCGACCGAATCGAACGCGCCCGCGAGGCGGAGTTCGAGGTGGTCGAAGGCGACGGCTCCAGAGAGGTGGTCCTCGACCGGGCGGGCGTCGCGGACGCGGACGCCCTCGGCGCACTCACGAGCGACCTGAACGTCAACTTCGCCGCCTGTTCCATCGCCAAGCATCACGGTCTGCGGACGGTGCTTCGCGTGGACGAGGACTACCGCGAGGAGGTGTACCGGAAGTACGCCGAGGAGGTGGACGAGGTTGTCTACCCCGAACGCCTCGGCGCCATCGGCGCGAAGAACGCCCTCCTCGGCGGGTCGATTCGCGCCATCGCCGACATCGCGCAGAACCTCCAGGTGGTCCTCATGACCGTCAGCGACGAGTCGCCGATGCGCGGCTACTCCATCGAGGAGGTGGCGCTCCCGGCGCACGCTCGCATCCTCGCGTTCGGGAAGGCCGACGAGAAGATGGGCATCCCGATGGGCGACGACTCCCTCGAGACGGGCGACAGACTCGCCATCCTCGCGGACTTCGACGTGCTCAACGAGGTGCGGCAACTCGTCGTCGGCGAGGACGTCGCCACCGCCGCGGGGGGTGCCTGAGATGGTCACCGCCTACGTGATGGTGAAGGCGTCGACAGGCGACGTGGACCGACTGAAACAGTCGATGCTCGACCTCGCGCCGGCGTCGAGACCGTCAGCATCGTCGCCGGCGACGTGGACTTCATCGTCAAGGCGAACGTCGATGGTCCGGGCGACGTCAAGGACATCGCGGCGTCCATCCACGAGATGGACGGCATCGAGGACACGCAGACGTACATCGCGATGGACTGAGACGCCGCGCCGCCCCGTCTCGACGTCGGGACGCTCTCAGAGCGGTGCGCCGTCGCTGTTGGCCGCGTCCGTCGCGCGCTGGACGAGGCCCGAAACCGGCTCCGTGTACTCGTAGCCGGGGATGATTCCCTGCACGTACGTCCCCTCGACGTAGTCGATGACCGCGCCGGCGTCCGCGACGCCGCGCCGTTCGTCGATGTCGGTGAAGGACGTGCTGACCACCGCCGTCGACCCCTCGCGGGACACGTCCACGTCGAAGTCGTGCTCTTTCTTGGTGACCCCGCCGACGTCCTCGACGCGCAACTCGACGTCTCGTACCAGCCGTCCTCGACGACCGGGGCGACGTCGTCCTCGACGGCGGCGTCCAGCATCGGGACGCGGACGGTCACCGCGAACGCGATTCCGCCGCCGTCTGCGCCGGCGGTCACGCGGCCGTCGAACGCCGTCGCCGTCCACTCGTACGTCGTCTCGTCCACCTGCTCGAAGGAGTCGTGGTCGCGGAAGGCACGCCGTGCCCGGTCCGGTACGTCGCTCATCGCTTACAGACAGGTGACGACGGGACAAAAGCCCCTCGCGTCGCGTCTCCGCCCGGCCGCGTGCGGTTTCGCCACGACGGCACACAACCGGAGATTTTCCCGGCGTGCGGCACGTTTAAGTGTCTGCCAGCCATCGGAACATGTGACGCTTCGCTTTGGAGGGCCGAAGCGTCAGCGGGGACCAATTCAGGGCGGCAGCGTCCGTTCGGGCTGTTCCCGAACGGGCGCTACCTTTTCCCACTGATTCGCACGTTCGAGCGACGGCGTCGACCACCGAACCGGTCGGTCGACTCGTTTGATTCGTCCACTACACCGAGTTCGAGTGGCGACGCTCTCGCGCCGTCGCGGGCGAAGCGACGGCCCGCGGCGGGTCACTCGTGCCGGTCCGAGTCCACTCGCCCGGCCTCTGTCGCGGCGGCCGCCACTCCGTCCGCGCGATGTCCGCGATGGACTCCAACCCCTCCTTCTCGGCGGTTCGCTGCCATCCCGAGTTCGATCGGGGTCGTCGACGACGGATGATGTAGCGTCCATCTCCTC